>JAITBB010000100.1 GCA_031283795.1 Rickettsiales bacterium | reverse complement strand
TTCCTGTCTAGAGCAATAATCCTACCAGCAACCCTATATTTTCTGCTTCTAGTCCCAATCTTCTCTAACCCACTCTTGCGTCGTTTCCTCCCTATAGCTTTAGATCTCTTCTTCCACTGATTCATTCTGATTCTAGTCCTAAATCTGATCTCTTTCTTTGGCTTACTCTTGCGTCGTTTCTCCTCCATAGCCCCAGATTTCCTCTCCAGCTCAGCTTCAGATTCCTTTTCTAGTCCCATCCCACTCTCCTGTCCGGCTTCATGCCGATTTCTCGTCATAGCCTCAGTTTCCTCTCTCGGTCCATTTCTCGGCTGCGTTTCTATGAATCCTTCAATTCTGGAGAGTATCAGATCAAAACTATATTTAGCCATAGTCACTATTCCAGCAGGTGTCATTTCTTTATTATGAGACCTTAGATGAATTTCTTCCGCAGATAACGTATTCCCGCTAAATACAGATTTATTGACCAGAAAGTAGTTAGCTCTGGTTGTCATCGTAGCGGGGTAATAGCTGGAAGACCTTTTGGAATCTATGCAGACCACTCTTTCCGCCAGTTTTTTCTTCGGTCTCCACTCACTATTGTCCTCATGTGCATCGTGTCCACAAACATACCTTACACCAGGAATTAGGTTCTTTTTTTCTACAAAGTCTATTCTTTGCCATAGAATACCTCCATGCTTCTCCTTTCTCTCCCTCTTCTCCCCCATGATTCCCAGTATGTCAGATTCCCCCTGGATATAATCGCTATCATTTACTTCAGACCTCCTGATAATTTCAATTCTAATTCTATTGAACTCATTTAGGGCTGCTACCAAATTCTCTATCTGATTTTCGTCTAGCCCTGATGATGCAGAAATAGTACCTGTCAGACTCCCTAGCTGCCCCGCCAGATCCTGTATTCTTTTCTTAAGTTCCTCATATTCCTCTTCATCCCATACATCTCCCACCGCCAAAGCCCCGCTCATTTTGGAAAAATTTTCGGATAGATCTCTCACCATTTCTACCGTAATCACCACATGGGAAAAAATTGTCTTGCCCACACTATGGGCAAGACACAATGTTCCATTATCTATGGCTGTTCTGATGGCTTCGGAAAACATTGCGAACCTCTGTCTACTTTTAGTACTAAGGTATTCGATGGTGGTATTGTATTTGGTTGAAAACATGTGCTTAGCGCCACATATTATGGCGTTTTTAATTTCCAGACCAGTAGTTTCCGGAATATAGAAGTTCTCGTGATTTCCAATTATAATTTTGGGACCCGGAAGATCTGGAAATTTCTCCCTATATATTTCACCAAGGTGCTGGATCAGAAAGAATACCTGCTCTGACTGTTCCCCTCTGTCGAGGAAGTCACCGCAGTTGATATACCGTCCGTACTTTTCGGTAGGAACTATAGCTGGTAGCATCTGAATACATTCCATGAGTCCACTAAATGTTTTGTAACTTCCATCGGGCTCTTCAAGGCCTCCATTGAGCTTTTCGAGGTTTCTTCTGAGCTCTTCGAGGCTATCTAGATCATATTCCCTATTCCCTATGGGATCGAAGAATATTATTCCGATCGGATTGTTGACATTAAACTTCGCCATACCGCTTGTTAAGAGAGTGTCCATAAGGGCCATGAGATCACCATGAAGATCTGTTTCAAGGACGACACCCGAGGAATCATCAAGCTCTAAATCATTAGAAGGTCTGATAGTCAAGGCCGCAACCATTATATGGACAAGACTTTTGATCCTCTCCTCTATTTCAATCCTTTCTAAGTTCTCAGAAGCCTCCGACCTTCTGACAAGCCCATCTATTCCTGTTCCAAGTCCGAATGTATTGGAACCAGACCCTCCGTTGACATCGAACGTATGGTCCTCGGAACAGTATTCCTCAATAACCGTCCTGTACAGGGCAATAATCCTATCTACAAGGTCGCTGATACTATTCATTCTTCCAGGCATCGTCGCATATTCCAATTTAATGCTGATTATTGATTCAAACGATATGTAATTTTTATATAAATTACAAGAGGGAGTTATCATATGGGACACACAGAAGATCTCTATCGTCAATGGTTCTGAGTTCGCCAAGGAACCACCTTATATCTATAAATGCAAACAACGAAATTTCCAGATCTGTGCACATAGACTATGGACAGGGAGATCGAAAAAAAATTTTCTGAAATGAGGTAAAAAATCGAAGAAAATTTGTAAATAGTCAGCAATTAGGGGCAATACCCAAGTTTTTGCCACTTGCTTGACTTAACAAAAAAAAAACGTACGCTGGGCCCATCTTAGGCATTTTATTTAGATCCTAGCCAATGACGAGAAAGACGACGGTATATCTATTACTGCTTCTACCGCTAGTCACCTCAGCCTGTGTGAGAGCTGTGGTCACTGGTAGCCAAATAGCCAAAGAAATAACTGGATTACATAGGAATACGGACCAGGCAAGCGCGGATCTGAAGCTCGAAAAACTTCTTAGAAACAGCATAGAGACCGGGAGAAAAAGCTTCCTAAATACAAATAATCTGAGTGATTTTGGCTACTATGACCTGAAAGTTATGGAGGGTAGAGTTCTACTGACAGGAATTGTCTTCGACAGACAAACGAAGGGGTATCTGGTTGATAAGATTACAAAGAACCTAAAGGTTAGGGAACTCCTGGACGAGGTTACCATAGAGGAGAAGAGAGGTCTAGTATGGATGAGGACAAGGGATTATTTCCTGGAGAAAAATGTGGGAATGAGAATTTTCTTCAAGTCGAAGATCAAATCTCTGAACTATGAGATATCCTCTATAAATAGAAAAGTCTATGTCGTGGGCATAGCGGAGGATAGAAAAGAGCACGAGCTACTGACTAAGATCATCAGCACTGTCGATGGAGTCATGGAGGTTATAAGCTATGTCATAACCATAGACAATCCGAAAAAACTAAAGGTGGAATATATCTGATTGGTTAATTAGATTTTAACAACAATGGAGGGACTATGAGAGAGGGTTTTTTGAGGATTATATCGGGATCCATCATGGGAATTGTTATGTTGAATTTTATATACTGTAGTGGTGTGCTCTTCTGTTTTTCGTTCCTATTCGCCCTTGCTATTCTCATGGCCTTTGAATGGGGTGACATCGTTAAAGATGCCGAACACCCGACCAAATGGCATCTTCTCGGTGTAGCCTATATAGTTGCTAGTCTACTGCCGATCATTATTCTGAAATTCAACAGATTCAAAGGTAATCATCTGCTAATGTGGATGTTTATTCTTATATGGAGTACGGACACATTTGCCTATGTGGTCGGTCATCTTTGGAATCTAGGTGAACATAAAATCAGCAACATAAGCCCAACAAAATCCTACGAAGGTCTGCTGGGGGGGATGTTCTTTGCCCTGGTGTTTTGCTGTATTTTCTCGCATATATATCTGCCGGAATACGAATACTCACTACTCTACTGTACCCCACTGCTCTGCTGTCTAGAACAGATGGGAGATTTCACAGAGTCCTATGTGAAGAGAAGGTTTGGCGTCAAGGACAGCGGGAATATGATTCCTGGCCATGGAGGCTTTATGGATAGGTTTGATGGCCTTCTCTACGTCACTCCCGCATTACTTATTTTGATATAGGAGGGATCCATGGATGAGAGACTGAACGAACTCAGAGAAACCTGCCGGAACTGCAAGGACTGTCGTCTCTGCGAGACGCGCACCAATGTAGTGTTCTCCGATGGTGTCCCTAACAATAAGCTGGTGCTGATAGGTGAGGCGCCGGGCCATTGGGAAGATGTTGAAGGTAAACCGTTTGTCGGAAAATCCGGTCAACTGCTGGATAAAATTCTTGCCTCCATAAACATTTCGAGGAGGGAAAACATATACATATGCAATACAGTTAAATGTAGACCACCAAATAATAGAGCTCCCTCTGCCGGGGAACAGGTGATCTGTAGGAAATACCTGGATGCACAGATTGATATAATCAGACCAAGAATCATACTTCTCTGTGGGGCCATAGCGGCAGGAAGTTTTCTCGAAATGACGGGTATGGCAAAGGTTAGGGGTCAGTGGTTTGATGGACCCCATGGCTCTAGAATGATGCCCATATTCCATCCGGCCTATCTACTTCGCAACAGCACAAGAGTTGAGGGTGGACCAAAGTGGCTCACCTGGCAGGATTGTCAAGAAATCAAAAGAGAATATGATAAATTATCCTAGCTGGATCCTAGCACGACAAATCCAGAGGAATTAGCATGCTGGACTTTGTGAGGAGACCAACGAGGAGTGCTGGGAACAAATATCTTATGTTCCTCCTCCATGGCTACTATAGTAATGGAGAAGATATTATAGGGTTGGCCGACTATTTCAGAGAACTCTCAGATGATTTCTGCTTTATAGCGCCCAATGCTCCACAGAAGATAGCCGATGATGGTTACCAGTGGTTTCCCCTGGATATTGGGCATATGAGCCAGGTAGAACTACATAGGGGAGCATCGGCGAGTCGGAAAATCCTCCATGATTTTATGGAGGAACAGATAGAGAAACTTTCTGTAGAATATAAAAACGTCTTTCTACTAGGATTCTCCCAGGGCGCAATGATGGCTCTGCACATAGGCACCAGACTGGAGGCTAGAATTGGCGGTATAGTGTCCTTCTCAGGGATGCAGCCGGATACCACAGAGAGTATGAAATATTGGAGTAACGTGAGCCAAAGGGTTCTGCTGCTGCATAGCCGCGGCGACAGTGTAGTTCCATACCACTGTCTACCCGCCAGTCGAGATATGCTTAAAAATTCCAAGTTCAGCGTAGTTACCCATACATGCCGAAATAGTGTTGACCACTCTATAGACTATGACTGTATAGAGGCCGCCAAGAATTTTGTCTATGAAATAATTAGAGGCCCGGAGGACTCCCAGAACTAGGATTTTTTATAAATAGCTCAGGTCTGTCCAAAAGACGGATCTCGTTCCTGTCCAGATCAAAGTAGCCCTCGCCTGCTTTGCAGGTAAAACCACTGGAACCTATCGTAACCTCATCGATTCTTATAAGTCTATTGTTACCCGGGTCCCTTCTGGCCTCTCTGCCAATCATATGGATAAAACCCATATTCCTTCCGCTAATCTGCAGAATCGGCCCCAGAACCACATCCTCCATGGGGTTGACTACTGTACGCTTTGACATATACATCTTCCATCTAAATGAATTTCCAAAGAGCAGAAGCGCCACATAGAACTGGAAAAATACGAGGACATAGCGTAGAGATTTGGCCAATGTTGCATATATGCCTAGATGTTTCTTCACCATAGCGTAGTTTCTCGTATCCTCTCTGTTCATAGACAATTCCTCATACTGTAAACCCCCGTCGGTACCACTAGAACGAAATCACTGTGATATTAGCCCACAAATCTATATTTTCCACTACCCTGGCACTGGGATAGGTAGTCTGATGCGTACTTGCATGTAGCTTTTTTTGTGTATAATAAACCACATACAATATTGTGAAACGATATGGAAAAAAATTATTGTGTCTGTTCGCAATAACTGCAATCATTCTCCTCTCTTCCACTCCGGCCAGATGTAGCGAGGAAAATAGGGTTATTGAGGTGCTAGGTAAATCATATTTCAAAAAGAATGCTTGCCCCAGAGGAGTACATTCTAGATTTCTGACGGCACTGAAGAAGCTGGTAGCAGGGCTTTACTAGAATTTAATAATAAGGTTAATAACCCCCTTATAGGGAAATCGCTTATGGATCACATTGACTACACACGAAATATGCTGCCAAATCCCAATGATGAACGATATACCGGAGAAGATATGGAATTGTTGAATGGAGTGTTTAGAGCGGTTGCTCTACATGCAGGAGCTTTCTTTCTCTATAGCGTTAGTAACATTGAGCCGGGACTGGAAATTAGGATTCTCGGGTCGTTTTTGATGAGGCAGCTCAGAGAAATAGAAGAAACTGATTCCATTGGACAATCGGATATTACTAAAAAGATAGATAACTTTATTTTTGATAATTCGCCTGTTCCAGCTCAGTACCGGGATTTTGCAGGGGTTCATTTTATGTTTCTGAAGGACGAAGAGACTGGGAAAGAAGAGGACACTAGTGAAAGTGCTGAAAGACTAAACGTTGGTGGACCAACACTTACCACATTGGCCATGGAAATACTCCACCACAGAAACTGTGATGGCGGAGAGTTATATGATATTAAAGGAGTCCCCGATCCCAATCAAATTTATCCGGACAACGAATAGAACCTCCCTTCTTAGAGTTTCATGGCCACTTGGCCAGCCCGGTTACCCAAATGAATTAGGTAAGGTCAATAAGATTGAGTTTAACCAGTTGCCATTGGCCACAGAACCTTACCTATCTATGTCATAGCTGAAAACACCGGCGAATAACCACAGTCACAGTCCTAGCGTCTTTCTTCAGTACAGCTAAAATCTCGTGAAGGCCCCCTGCGAGGCGACTCTCCCGATGGGTCATGGGGTCAGAAGTGAGGCATTGCGGAATCGAAGCAGCTTCGAAGACGGTTTCTGTAGTCACACACCACCTGCCGCTAGTATGATGATGGTAAAAAACAACAGCAGATGACGAAGGGTGATATCACATCTACTGCACAATACATATGTCGTCAGACGACCCTGTTGAGCCACCGCTTGTTTTCTTAAGCTCATTTTTCATATCTTTTAGCTTGGACGCTTGTCTATCTCTTTCTTGTCTAACAGCACGCAGCCAACTGTCGGCGCTAGTAAAATAATTTGGACTCAAACTAGAATCAACATGCGCTGCTCCATACGATCCGAAGCTCCTGAAGGGTTGTATCACTGCCCTATCGAGTTCAGAAATATTGTCTTTAACCTTAGAAATCTCATACTCGCTCGACGCGAAGGAACTGCCCGCAATCAGCAGAGGCACTATTACCGTTAGAAAAAACAGCTTTCTCATATACAAATCACTAATTCGCAACTGATGGTTGTAATAAATCTTTCTTTAAAAAAAGCAAGAGGTTCATCACGATATAACCGAAGCAAAAAACCATGGCGATCCTGCACGGCAGTCTCCACTGTGAAAACTCTGGCTTGATTTTTTCTCCCAAACGAATAACCATGGACACTGTATTTATTCACAGACAGTACCAGAAAATGTCGGGACATTCAAAGTGGGCAACTACAAAGCACCAAAAGGGCATAACGGACGCCAAAAGGTCTAAGATTTTTACGAAAATACAGAGAGAGATACATGTTTCTGTCAAGTCTGGAGATGCTAATCCAGATTTTAATCCAAGACTGAGAAATGCCATAATATTGGCAAAGTCAGAAAACATGCCAAAGGATAAGATAGAGGCGGCCATCAAAAGGGCTTCCAGCCCGGCCGCCGGTGAAAACTATGAGGAGATAAGATACGAAGGATATGCTCCGGGCTCTGTGGCTTTGATAATTGAAGTTCTGACGGAGAATAGGAACAGAACCGTGTCAAACATTAGGTCGTATTTTACTAAAAACGGTGGCTCTCTAGGGGAGACCGGGAGCGTTTCCTATATGTTTGACAGAGTAGGCGTGATAGGCTATGAGGGTAACAGAATATCCGAAGGAGAAATGTTGGAATTAGCCATAGAGGCTGGCGCTACCGATGTGGAGAGCTCCAGTGAGTGGCATAGTATTTTTACTGGTGCCAGTGATTTTATATCTGTAAGGGACAAAATGATACTGAAGCTCGGGGAACCAAACGCCGCTAAGATTACCTGGATCCCAAGAAACACCATCACCGTTAGCGATGCTGAAAATGCAGCAACAATACTTAGGCTGGTGGAGAGATTGGAGGAGGACGATGATGTACAGGAGGTCGTTGGTAATTTCGAGATTCCTGAGGGTTTGGTCTAGTGTAGTAGATTTATCGCAAAAGTCTTTCCCACATAAAATACTACCGCAGAAAATATAGACTGGGTCCTTGGCTGTGTATAATTGTCGCGTTCACACCATTAAAATTAAAGCTGACACTAGGTTTTTTAGACCTTCCTAATCAGTGGCAAATTAGGTTGATCTAGAATACTTTCGCAATAGATCTAGGGTGTCTGTGTCGTTCACGTCCAACTGTCATATAGCCTGAAGAGGCCATATTGCTAGTTGGGTTCCGTTGACACTGTGGCGGTGTACTGATAACTAGCCAAATACATAAGCCCGGGAGAAACCAACCTCTGAATTGACTTTTCGCCATGGGGGGATTAGCTTAGAGCTGGATCCGGTATAGAGCAGAAATAATTGGCTATTATTTTCCGTGGAATTCTGATATAGTCATGTACAGCAATAAATTTGGGATTATAGAATATAATACTCTAGAAAATCATGAAATTATAGAAATAATCAGGTATTTTTGTCTAGATTCGGTGACCGGAATCCGTGGCCAGGGACTATTCTGGAGCGGATAAAAATTATATTTACTTAGAGTCTAGTGCCATAGCGGGCAATGGAAATACAGAGAGGCCCCAGTTCTCTAGTAAATAATGAGTAGCAATAAAAAAGTTATTTGCTATTTACTTTTGAAAAAAAATGGTGTATAAATATCGTTGCTGATAATATATTTTTCCATAGAGAGCAAAAGCCCCCTTTTGGAAAAAGAGGGAAACGTTATTAATATCTTTTTAAATAGGAAGGGCAATGAAGCTAGAATTTATTATAAAGAACCTTGTGCATAGCAATAAGATCAAGACTCAGTATGAGCTCACGGAAATTTTGCTGAAGAAGGGTTTTACGACTACACAGTCGAATATATCCAGGATTCTAAAGAAATTGAATGCTGTGAAAATTGTAGACGAGAATAAGGACATGTACTATATAATCCACAACAAGCCTATAGAAATAGGCAGTTGGGCTAAAAATATGGTCACAGTAATTGAACATAACAACTGCAACGTGGTCATAAAGACCTACAACAGAGCCGCAGACCTTATAGGACAGATAATAGATGAGAGAAGCGTTAAGAATGTTCTAGCGACCCTCTCTGGCAATGGAGTTGTTCTGGTTGTGCCTGAAGATGCCGGACAGATCGAAGAGTTGGTTCAGACTCTGAAGGATATGTTCATGATGAGTCCTGACAAATAGTAATCGTCCAGACTGACTGAAAAACTTGGCTCCAAACATAGTGTTGGTTTACCACCAACAGGTTGGAGTTGACTTGACAACAATCTGGTCCCGCTGTAGGACCAATGAGGTATTCGCTGGTGTGGCCCTGCTCTATGAATCGAGAGTTACTGTTTCTGCTCCCGAATAGAGTCCTTCCGTCGAGGTTGGTGGCACGGTGCTTCCAGGTTTGCTCCTGAGTTGGCCACAGGCTGCCATGATGTCCTGTCCTCTAGACAATCTCACAGGACAGGGATAACCCGCTGAGGTTATATATTTGGCAAACTTTCTAATCCTATCGGGAGTCGATGGTTGGCATTCTAATTTGCAGGATTCCCATCTGTTAAATGGAATGAGGTTAAATTTTGCCGAAATATGATATTTCCTGACGAGACCAATAAGTCTCCCGGCATCCTCCGCTCTATCGTTAAAATCAAGAATCATTATATATTCGAATGTTACGCGTCTGTGTCCTGTCTCCCTGCTGTAATGGCTACAGGCCTCCATAAGTTGCTCTAGGGAATAGGCTTCCGCTATAGGCATTATTTTTTTTCTGAGTTCGTTTGTGGCAGCATGAAGCGAAATGGCTAGATTAAATCTCATATCGCTTCTAAAATCATATATCTTTGGCACTATTCCACAGGTGGAGAGCGTTATTCTTCTGTTCGAAAAGGCTATACCATTCCTGTCATTCACTATTCCCATGGATTTCATAACTCGCTCGTAGTTGAGTAGCGGCTCCCCCATTCCCATTAGAACAATGTTTGTAATTTTCCTTCCTTCTCCTATAGCTCTATTACCCCATTCATTGAGCAAATCTTTAGCTAGAATAACCTGCTGTACTATCTCAAATGTCTCCAAATTCCTAATAAATCCCTGATCACCGGTGTTGCAGAACTTACAGCCCATGGCACAGCCAACCTGAGATGATAGGCATAGAGTCCCTCTATCATCCCATGGAATATATACAACCTCTATTCTCTGGCCATCAGTCAGTTCCAATAGCCATTTTCTAGTGCCATCTTCGGACAGAAGATCACCCGCTAAGGACGGTCTGTCACAGCTGTAGCGCCTAGACATTTCACCTCTTAGGTCCCTAGATACGTCACTCATGGTCTCAAAGTCTCTGGATCCTCTAGTATAGAGCCAACTCCAGACCTGCTTTGCCACGAAGGGCCTTGTATGATACTCATTCACAAGGATGTTCTCCAGTTCCTCTAGAGTAAGGTCGAATATGTTTTGCTTCACTCGATTCCGCTGACAAAATTGTTTATCTTTCCATTAACAGATTCGTGTAGACTGACCTTTGTGCCTTCCCAGCATATTTTGCCGTCATCCAGAAGCACCATTCTCGTGGATATTAGCTCTGCCGAATGCACATCATGGGTTATTGTTATGGCCGTCGCTCCAGTCAGTTCTATTGTCTTTAGGATTAGATAGTTAATCCTGTTAGCCGTCACAGGGTCGAGTCCCGTTGTAGGTTCATCGAAAAATATGATTTCCGGATCACAGGCTATAGCTCTTGCCAGGGCAACTCTCTTCTGCATACCCCCCGACAATTCGTTAGGATATAGATCAGCCGTTTTATCATCCAGATTTACGATTTTTAACTTCTCAAGCGCTATTTTTCTAGCCTCCACTCTGCTAACTTTTCTACTGGAGAGAAGTTTAAAAGCTATATTTTCCCAGACATTCATGGAATCAAAGAGAGCCCCGTTTTGAAAGAGAAACCCAAATCTGTCCATCAGTGAAAACCTTTTACTCTCACTCAGATTTGTTATTTCCTCTCCATCTATTTCTATGCTGCCACTGTCCGGCACCATAAGGGTAGATATGTTCTTTAGGAGGACAGACTTACCGGCACCAGATTTGCCTAGTATGACCAGAGACTC
>JAITBB010000091.1 GCA_031283795.1 Rickettsiales bacterium | reverse complement strand
GAAAGTTTGTTTTTGCCTAGTACCTCCTCCACTGTAGGTAGTAAAAGTTCAGCGTGTCTGTTCCTGGCCTCAACGGACCCGTAGTAGACCACCTCATCACCTTCCTGTACAGTCACTTGAATTCGATCTGTTGTGGTATCCAGGGTTAATATCTTCATATCTCTATTGACTATTCCAAAAAATTAGTACATACTTAAATGAGCGTTGTAAGTTTGTTTGTCCAGAGAAAATATTCAAGAGTTTAGCTGATGAAAGATTAAAATTTAGGGATTGGGAAAACAGAAAATGGAAGAAGTATTGCATCCTTCGCGGAGGAGAACGATAGTCTTGATCGGAATGATGGGGGCTGGCAAGACGACGACAGGCTTTGGTTTGGCACAGAAGCTTGGGATAAAGTTTGTGGATTCAGACAAGGAGATGGAAAAATTCGAAAATTTGACCACAGCCGAAATTTTTTAAAAGAAGGGGGCTGCCTATTTTGACGATGTGGAGAAGGGTATCATTAAAAAGATACTGAGGACGACTAAACCGCAGGTCCTGTCCATAGGCGGTAACGCCTATGATGATCCAGAGATAAGAAGGGAGATAAAGGAGAAAACCATCTCCGTGTTTGTCGATGTAGACCTGGATATTTTGATAAGGAGAGTTGAGCGAAGGAATAACAGGCCTCTTCTTGAGGGTAAAGATAAGGCTCATGTGATGACAGAGATATACAATGAAAAATATCCAATTTATAGTACCACCGACATAGTGGTTAACACGACCTATCTCAGTAAAGATACTACAATAAACGTCATAATGCAGTTGGTGAGTGATTACATAAATAACTATGGCAAGAGTTAGCTCCACATTAGGTAATGTGGAAACTCGGCCTTTCCCGAGGACGAGGAGATATCTCTGGGCCTACGGAATTTTTATATTTACCACAGTTCTCTCCAAAACTCCAGGTCCCTTATCCGGTTTATTCGGGTTCCTTCCGGATATCGGTCTGATGCTAACTTTTTTCGTGTTTTTTTGGTCCAGAGGGAGAGAAGTGCTAATATCTAAGAATAATCTGTTCCTATTTGGTCTCATAGTGGATACGATGAGTTTCCTACCGCTGGGTCTATCAAGTGTGAGTTTCCTTGTGTCCTTTAAAATTATGTCAAAAATACGCCAGTACTCCATAGAGAGTGAAAGCCCCATATACTTTCTGAGCAACATATCTCTCTATATGTTTCTGTACCTATTTCTACAGTGGTTCACCTATTCTATCTATAGAAATAATTTCTACCCATTTATGTACGTTGTCACTAACATGCTGAAGAACATGTTTTACAGTTTTTTGACCTATCCGCTTTGGAAAAAGTATAAAAATGTCTAGTCTTCTCCAGGAGCATGTGAAGGGCTCAGTTTTTATAAAGAGAATACTCATATTTTCGGCCATCATGTTTGTCATGACCCTTCTGCTACTCTCTAGACTTTTCTATCTGCAAATTTTGAGTTTTGGTGAACTCAAAAATAGATCAGAGGATAACAGAGTGAGAATAGATGTTATCCCCCCTCTCAGAGGAGATATATTTGACAGGAATGGAAACAGGCTTACTAATAACAGGGTTAGCTACGAGCTTATCCTACACCGGAATAGGTACGGTGCGGCAAGAAACATAATGGAAATTCTTAACATGACCGATGAAAAGCGGCATAGAATAGTGAAGCGGCTAAAAAACGGCAGGGATAGGCAGACCATCTCTATAATGAATAACCTGACCTGGGACGAGCTGGTTAGAATTTCAGCTAATAGTCACAGAATAAATAATATTTCCATCGAAGATGGCTACGTGAGAGAATATCTCTATGGCAAAGAATTTGCCCACGTTTTGGGCTACGTTGCTGTGCCAGACGATAAAGACATAAAAAAACTGTCGAAGAAAATCAGAAAGAATACTTTGCTGCATCCAAATTTTAAAATAGGCAAGGATGGTCTGGAGAACCTGCTGAATTCTAGAATAACCGGAAAATCCGGCTATAAGAAGGTGGAGGTAAATGCTCACAATATTCCCATAAAAGAAATAGACAGAAGGGAACCAGAGAAGGGAGAGGATATAAAGCTGACCATAGACCTTAACCTCCAGAGGTTCATATATGGTAAAGTCAAGAATTTAAGATCAGCTGTGGTTGTACTGGACGTTGAAACTGGAGAAATACTGGCCATGGTATCCACACCATCCTTCGAAGCCAACGAATTTACCGATGGCATATCCAACGACTACTGGGTTGGTCTACTGGGCGATGAGAGGAAGCCTCTGCATAACAAGACCATAAGCGCACTCTACGCCATGGGGTCAACATTTAAGCCGGTGGTATCCATAGCCGCAATGGAAAATGACTGGAATGAGAACAAAAAGGTAGAGTGCTCTGGACTGCTGAAGATCACCAAAAAGACGGATTTTAGATGTTGGAAAAAAAGAGGCCACGGCCACATCGGCATTGTGAATGCCCTGGAGAGTTCCTGTAATATATTTTTTGCAAATCTTGGCGTCTTTGCTGGCATAAACATCATACACAGCGTTGCCAAGCGGCTTGGTCTGGGAGAAAAATTTGAAATAGATCTGCCCGGATATAATAATGGCATACTCCCAAGTCCTGGGTGGAAGAGGGAAT
>JAITBB010000063.1 GCA_031283795.1 Rickettsiales bacterium | reverse complement strand
ATGTATGCCTTCTTTATTTCGTCCTGTGTAGAATTCTTATTTACTCCCAGAACCTCGTAGTAGTCCCCTGCCATTCTAAAATCAAAATATAGCGCCATAGAATATAGGTAGGATTTTAGCTTTTTCAAGTCTAGTCATCTTTGACAGAGCCTACCTGACAATTATTGCCCGCCCATCTCTGTGCCGGCGCATCCCTAGAGTTCATTTGACATAATATCAATTCTTTTGTATACTATAGTAATATTTATCTAATAATAAAATAAGGGATGCACCTATGTCTAGTAAAAAATTATGGAAAGCGCTATGTGTTTTTGCTGTGTTCCATCTTATTCTCCATTCAAGGGGTGCAGCATCCCGGGAGAAAATCATTACGATTACAATTGCACCACACTCGGATATTTCCATTCTCAGCACAGAAGAGAGTAACAACAATGGGTCAGCTATAATTAAATTCTCAAATGGCTACAGTTACATCACTAGTCAAAAGACGAGTATTCTGAAGGGCCCTAAAGAGGAAGAAATCTTCGACATAAAGGTAAAAGATGAACAAAAACCGGGCGGCATAGTGCCACATTATGAAAATATATATCTCTATAAGAATGGATATATATATCTTGGAATGTACAAACATAGCAAAGCTAGCGGACTTACAGCTCATATCCTCTGGTCAAATGGAGATGAATATAGAGGAGATATGAAGAACGGCGAAATAAGAGGCATGGGAACCTATAAAAATCAAAATGGGTTTATCTATTCTGGTAATTTTAAGTACAACAAACCTAATGGAAATGGGGAATTGGTATCACCAGATGGTAGCACATATAATGGTAACTGGGTAAATGGTGCCATGGCTGGGTTCGGGACAGGACGGTTTGACACTAATGACACTTACATCGGCTATTGGAACAACAATAAGATGAATGGACAGGGAGATATGAAATTCTCCGATGGTAATATTTTTAGTGGTATATGGAAGGATGGCAAGATAAATGGCGAGGGAGAATTTTATAAAAAAAGTAATGATACCTGGTATAATGTCATATTCTCAAATGGTCAAATTGTATACTTCAGCGGTGAAAAATCTGGTAATAAAGGACGCCACAGTAAATCCGGTTCTCAGGGAAGCAAACAAAATTTTGAAAATAAAAGCAAGGATGCTGTGGTCCATAGGACAGTGTCCTTTGGTCACCTAGTGAACCTATTCTCTGGAATAGCCAATAATATTCTGGAAAATGATGGGAGAGAAAAATACCGGCTAGGAACCAGTCGCGATAAATATAGGTTCGGTGATTATTCCGTAAATACCATAGACACTACATTTAGCTACAGTGCTCTCAGAGGTGATAGGTACTCTCTAAAACTAATCGCCGATGTTTTTAATATAGAAATAGCTGATGGTACTGGAAAAAAATTCGATACCAGTGGCGCTGGGCTTGGCGTATACTTCAGAGATAATCTGGTTGGCAATCTCAATGTCGTTGCCATCTATCGCTTTAGTGATATGTTAAGTAAAGAAAAGGGGAAAAAGAAAACAAACAACTACAATCCATATCGTTCTACAATAGAGTCGAGAAATGGTGATTTGGAACACTATTCCAACAGCCATGGTTTACTCGTGGGATTCAACTATAAGTTTAACTTTATCAGTGGTCGCCTCAGGTTGAAACCAGGTCTATATGTCGGCCATGTGCACCATAGTATAATGGGCTATTCTGATCTCTCCAAAAATGAGAATTGCCTATTTCTGAGTATTGGTCTGGACAGTTCCCTTAGCATCACCCAGGGACTCAATACCAATCTAGCATTCAGGCATAACATAGCTCTGAAAAATTACAGTGATCAGTCCAACGCAAAATTGGACAATCTAGAATTTAGATTCGGGCTAGCAGGGAATGATTTGGATAAACAAAATTGGAACACGAGTACCCTTGGACTAGCCCTTAGATATAGAATTTTTAAAGATAATGTTTCGGAGAAGGGTTCCGGAGTACCACGCGAACTCGACCTAGCCATCAGCTATGGCTGGCTATAGATCCAGAATCCTGCAGGAGAAGTACAGATGTAGAAAAAGGTCTGGACTAGGCTTAGTCTAGCTGGATTGGAGGCCGTTGTACGGTAAACAGGGAATTATATTTGCAGAAAACTATTGCACTTCGTAGCTAGGCACCTATTGCTACCAGGCCGTGAATCAATCCGAGATGAGTTTGACAAATTATTTTTATAGGATATAATCTGGAAATTAATTCATTATTATGATAGCCCATGGATGACCTAGACGAAATCAGAGAAAAGGTGAGAAAATTACTCGAAGATGATGGATCGAGCTCCGGAGGCGTAGAGAAGTCACGGGAGAGCAGGGGAAAAGCCAAGACTGGGAAAAATCTTGATAATCTGAAAAAAGGTGATGAGGGTAAGAAAGGGTTTTTTAGTCGACTGTTCGGTAAAAAGAAATAGTTTTAGTGATTAACTGGGAATGTCCATTATTTCTTGCTTTCTAATTTTAACCCTATGGCGCAGCTTCCTATATTACCAACCCCGCTAAGCATTTATGAAATGCAAATAAGAGTAAGGTGTATAATGGACAGAGGGTAGCTGGAGCTACTCTAAGCTAATAGACTGCAGCCACAGCGGGTCATCCAAAGGACTAGAAGGCACAGTCCCTCTGTGGCTGAACAGAGATGAACCGATAGAAAACAGATGGAAGCACAGCGGCTACTATAGAAAGTACAGACACAGAGAAGAGATAGAATATACTACCGGGTTGGCCAGTGCCATACCGGAAGATGGACACGTGGAGAAAACATAGCTTATCAAGAAATGGGGGTCAGTAGCAGCTGTACAGTGAAGCTATTGACAATATATGAATAATAGTGTATATATTCAGCATATTAATCACAAACCCACGGAGTCGTGGGCGTCGGAGGAATCCCCATGTCAGAGCAGAAAACGGAAGATAAGTTGGATAGGGATGGCAATAGACTATCAAGGAAGATCTTTAGAATAGACAAGGAAAGGGGTGAGCTGGAGGAGAAGGAGGAGGTTACCAGCGATGACATTAAACTGCTGCGGGAGACCGGTCTTCTGGAAGAAATTTTCAAACTGGACGACGGCTATTTTCCACCACAATTTGTGGAGCAATTGATCGAAAGTATCAGAGAGAAATATCCGGAATTGATGAAAGATTTACCAATAACTTTTGCTAACTGTAGCAACATTGGAATAACAAAAACAGATATAGAGGAGGGTTCGGGGCTAACCATACTCTACGGACATGGCCATACAGTACTAGTCACAAGGAGACAATTGGATAGTGGTAGAACCGAAATATATGTGATGGACTCCTATGGAAATAGTGCAAATCATTTGATTAATAATACCTATGGAGACCCTGATAAGTTCACTATAAAATATCCCAGTACAGAGTTGTCTATAAAGAATAGAGATGTTACCTATGGGCCTATCCTGAGGGAATTTGAAAAGGAACGGAGGGAAAAACTAGAGGAATTGCATAGGAAAATGCAAGAGGAACCAGATGAGGAAGAACGGAAGAAATTGCAGGATATACATTTTAATACAAAACTAATCTTTGAAAAGAGGAGAGGACAGTTAAATATACCGAATCTGGATAGACTTGGGATTCAAATGGACTCCACACACTGCATATCATATGCTATACGCTTTGCTGAAAAAATGTATAAAACTGTGAAGACAGAGATGAAGAAAAACGGAACGGACAATGTAATTGAAAGCTTTGGTGAAGTCATGGACAGGCTGAAAAATTATAGAGAGATGCTCACTGAGGAGGAGAAGGCAACCGAAAAAGAGGAGCGCAACATGTTTCTAATGCCAGATTTTCTGTTGGAAAATAGTGGTAGCGAAGAAACGTTAAACACAGCCATCGAAGCTAGAAATATTGGAGATGAGGAGGAGAGAGGTAAACTCGAGAAGCAATTAAAGAGAAAAATTCTTCCCTATAAGAAGAAAAGACAGGAAGAACGAGAAAATAGACTTACTCTGGCGGAGAAGACACTGAATGAAATGCGAGACACTGTAGAGAAACTAAAAAGAGATGGGAATGGGGAGAAGAATAGAGAAGAAATAGAGGAATATGAGGATAAGATCGAAGAAAAATTGCATATGAACGCGTTAGATTCTAAATGCCTGGCAGGCGAACTCTCCAATGAATTTTCTCCAGCCAGAAATTGGAGGAATAAGCATTTAAAAAAAGTAGCCAACCAGGTCAGAAAGGGGAAGCAGCCTATACAGCCTCCCTCCACTGTCCTAGCCCATCTGTCTGGAAGCACAAAAGTGGACAGGATGGAAAATCTGGACATATCCGTCATTTCTGTGCCAAATACCCCAGCTACAACTATAGTGGGCAAAGGAGTGAAACCGAATGGGGGTAAGCCATTCTGAGAAAACCGTTTGGATTAGTATTGTTTTCACTCTATTTTGCCCCACATGATGAGGTGTTCTAGAGGGCCTAGATGGTTTTTAATAATATTTATTTAACTGGTGACGTATAGAGCCGTGCCCGAGGGCCAATGTTGGAAAGTAAGACTGGAAGTTAATCCCGATCCATTCAGCACCCTGATCAGAGGTCCTATCTATCATCATCCTTTGGCCTCATGATGGGAAAGGCTATGACATCTCTAATGCTCTGCTGATTGGTCAGAAGCATAGCAAGTCTGTCTATACCAACTCCCACTCCTCCTAGCGGAGGCATAGCAAACTCTACACAGTGTATGAAGTTTCTATCCATTGGCTGTGCCTCCTCATCAAATTTTCTACGCTGCTCCTGCTCATAGAGCCTCAGACCCTGATCTATTGGATCATTTAGCTCGCTGTAGGAATTAGACACCTCCTTCTGAGCTATAAACAGCTCAAATCTTTCCACAAGGCCCTTCTTCTCCGGATCGCGATGCTTCTTGGTCAATGGAGATATTTCCACGGGGTGATCTATAATAAATGTCGGTGCAATAAGGTGTTTCTCACAGGTTTCCTCAAACAACTCAGCCAGCAGTTCACCTTTTTCTTTTTTTGTCTCAATGTTATCTTTATACTTGCTCAGCTCTCTGATCACCTCATCCTTTGTTATCCTGTCTGGTTCTATAGCTGCGTACTCTCTAAGAGCATCCCACATGCTTAGCCTTTTCCATGGAGTTCTGTAGTCAATGTCATGGTCACCAAATTTTAGCCTCGTCTTGCCACCACTGAGTTTTTTAACAATACTCTCTATCATGTTCTCGACCTGTTCCATCTGGTAATTATAGTCGGTATAGGCCTCATACCATTCTATCATCGTAAATTCCGGATTATGAGTTGCATCACATCCCTCATTCCTAAAGTTTTTTGCTATGTCGAAGACCTTCTCGAAACCTCCAGCAATTAGTCTCTTTAGATACAGCTCCGGGCTTATTCTCAGGAATAGGTCAGAATCCAGCGCATTATGATGTGTCACAAATGGCCTGGCGCTAGCACCCCCATATATGGGCTGCAGCACCGGTGTCTCCACCTCCGTAAAACCCCTGGTGATCAGATAGTTTCTTATCTCATTCACTATGAAGGACCTCTTTCTAAACACATCCCGAACGGCAGGATTCATTGTCATATCGATAAACCTCTGTCTATATCTCAGTTCCGTGTCGGATAAACCATGGAATTTCTCTGGCATCGGAGCGATAGACTTTGACAACAATTCTATTTTTTTACAATGAATACTGATCTCTCCAGTCTTTGTTCTGAAGACATAGCCATCAATCCCAATGAAATCCCCTATATCTAGATTCGGCAGAAGAGCATTTTCCAGCTCACTCAACTCCATCTGCTGCAGATAGACCTGCACTCTCCCACTTTCATCGTGTAGGTCATAGAAAGAAGCTCTACCCATCTTTCTCCTGAACATAAGCCTTCCGGCAACGGAATATACCTCATCTTCTCTATGTTCCTCCGCCTTCAGATCGGCATATTTGAATAGTAACTCTTCTGCGCGTATGGTTGGTCTAAAGATGTGGGGATAGGGCTCTATGCCCAGTTTTTTTATGGCGGTAAGCTTCTTTAATTTCTGTTCATCAGCAGTTTTAGATATATTCAGGTACTCCGACAGATCGTCTGGCATATGTTCCAATAAATTTATTCAATGGAACTCAGGATAGAAGATGACTAGGTTAAAAACAATAGAATTTACCTGGAATCGTTCTTCTAAATGTTAATTTCATAGAATAATTCCTAGCCCAATGCCCATACAGGCCAAATCATCGGCAAAATTAGGTGATTCCACTATTCCAGAGGGCATTTCCCCCACCAGGGATCATCGAGGAACTCAGTTCTGGGACCACTCAAATTTCCCGCATAGACTATAGGTCACAGCAGCCACTACACTACTATCCTTCCAGAGCGTCACAGAAATAGGCAAAGTACTTTACTGGCACAATGGTTATAGAGTATTCATAGTAAATACTATAAATG
>JAITBB010000013.1 GCA_031283795.1 Rickettsiales bacterium | reverse complement strand
GAGCTGGAGAATCTGATGCTGCTGGCGGGCCTCCTGGGAGGCCCTGAAATCGAAAAAGCGAGGTTCTCTGATAAACCCAATGAGGAGAAAATGAAACAGCGCTATGACAGTATGGGAGCCTTTCTAGAGTCTCTGGGCATCAGCCCAGATAACATAGAGAACATTACCGAGGACTTCATCGTCACAGTGATTCCAACAGTTAACGGAAGTCATAGCGTTAGCGCCATCATTGATCTGAAAAGACTAAGGGAACTTAAAAGGAATGGAGAGAATATAGCTACAACCAATGAGCCGGTTATCTTTATCTTTGACAGCAGTAGAATCATTGGTAACCCTGACCCTACATATAAAGAACATAATCTGGGTAATATCCAAAAAAACTGTATTGTTGTAAATATGGACATACAGGACCTTGGAAGCTGCTGGTACCATGCGGTGAGTTCCACTGTAGCTGTGGCTAGAAATCCAGATATCCTCGGAGATTTCAGGGAGAGCGCCAGAGTGGAACGGAATAATAAAGGAGGACAGTCTCCGAGGGAGCTATCTGAATCCAAAGATAAATTGCCCACTGAGTTTGAGACAAGACAGATGCTGCAGCTCCAGAAAATTGCAAAGGGGTATCGCATCGGAGTGATCAATGGTCAGTTGACGTCAAAATTGATAGTTTTGGATTACATTAGAAATAAAATGGAAGAATTTCTGGATAATAGCAAACTACTCGGAGCTTTTGAGGAGAGAATCAACACTCTGACTAAAAGAAAAGAAAAGGAGATGGGAGCCAATTTTAGTACAAAAGCCAGAGAAAAACTTGTAAAATATAAAAATCAATTATCCAGAGAAATTGGGAAAATAACTCTGGAGTTCATTAGAAAAAAATATAATACCAAAGCAGGTCTAGAAGGAGAGACATTTCTCCAAGCCCTAGAGGGAGTGAAGGTGCTCTACAACATGAAGAATGAATTTAGTAAAATGCTATTGCGAGCTGAAAAGGTTGAGAGCGGACTACTGGAAATTAGGAAACCAGTGACGCCGAAGGGCAGACCTGGCTCTGCTATCGGGGGAGACAAGGGAAACAGGACTGTCAGTTCAGCCACAGTAGCTCCATCAGGTTCTGTACTATCATCTTTGAAAATAGCGAGTATTTCCAGTGCCAGAGGAAAGAACAAGAGTTCCGGAGGATCTGAGACCCCGACCACAGTCAAAGAGCTGCCAACAGCAAGCGGCGTGCTGGGGGCTATTTCCCTCGAATATAGCAGAGAATCGGCCAAGAGGCAAGCTATTCTATATGAGTCAACTAGGGCTCTGGATAGAAAAACCCCTGGCGGAGTGATAGGGAAATAGCAGAGACTAGACCAGAGAATTCTATTTCCCCATGTACCGGACTACTTCGGACTTCTTGACTACTCTGTAGTTCTGGACAAGTATTCTGGAATCCAGAGTTACTCTAGGGTCATGGTTGTGTATTCTATAATCCTGGACTACTCTGGAATACTGGGAACCGTCTTTTCTAGTTCCACTTGGTGCTAGGCTAGTGCCGCTGGAACTGGACTAGAGGTTTCTGGAACTGGATAGAGATTCAGAGTGATGATCCTTTAAAAAACTCTTGCATGTATAACTAATTTGCTATATGATAGTGTCATATTATAAATATAGGAGGTGGAATGGTTTTGGAAATAACTAGAGAACCCAGGTTGGAGGCTAATTACGAAGGGCATCGGATATACACTGTTGTGTGCAAGGATGGCCCAAAGAAATATGTCTATACCGGCGAATTAGGGCTGGGAGCAGATGGAGAACCTGTTCTCAATGGGGATGGAGAACTGCGTGAAGATAATGGAATGTTGTTCTACAAAGGTGGTTTTAGGAATAACCGAAGAGAGGGAAAGGGAATAGAATACTACCCAGATGGGAAAAAGTGCTATGATGGTGATTGGAAAAATAATAAAATGCATGGATATGGAGGGTATTACTACTCAGATGGAAGTATTATCTACATGGGAGAATATAAAAATGGTAAAAGACATGGACAGGGAACATATCGCTACCCAAATGGAGATGAATACACGGGAGAATGGGAAAATGGTAAAAGACAGGGACAGGGAACATATCGCCACCCAAATGGAGGTATATATACAGGAGAATGGGAAAATGATAAAAGACAGGGACAGGGAACATATCGCTACCCAAATGGAGGTATATATACAGGAGAATGGGGAAATGGCAAAATGCATGGACAGGGAATATATCGCTACATAAATGGAGATGAATACACGGGAGAATGGGAAAATGGTAAAAGACACGGACAGGGAATATATCGCTACATAAATGGAGTTGAATACACGGGAGAATGGGAAAATGATAAAAGACAGGGACAGGGAACATATCACTACCCGAATAGAAGTGGCTACACAGAGAGACCGGGAAAATGGTGGAGACTATTGTGGAAAAAGACGATCAGTTGGCTACCATGGGGGAAAAATAATGTCACAGGACTAGAGATTGCAAATAATAATGGAGTGATAGAGAACGGGTTTAATCCTGTTGTCGAAGAAGAAACTGCTAATTCAATAATAGTAACCATGCCAAATGCTGTATCATCGCCTTCGAGAACGGCGAATATTTCTAGTGCCAGAGAGGAAAATGAGAATTCCAGGAAATCTGGGACCCCGGCCACAGTCAAAGAATTGTTGAGAATAGAGAGTGCGCTAGAAGATCTTCTCTCTGAGGGGAGCAGAGGGTTATCTGGAAAACTAACTGACGCAGGTAAATTGGACATGGGAGCCTCTGGAGGAGTGACGGGAAAATAACAGAGGCTAGCTGGAATGTAAGAATTTCTTTATAGATCCGTCTCGCTTTGAAATAGGATTTATACTCCTATAGCTACTTCTTTGGCCATGGAGCATGATTTCTCTTCGAAAAGTCCTGTCGCAGGATTACGCTGATTGTTGGGTGACTGATTTAGTGATTCCTGCAATGTGATTTATTTCTAATTTATCTATAGAAAGATGAATAACATACCAAAAATATGTTCTCTGAAATACGAATTACTTCCATATTCCGGAAAGTTATCCGTTTAAATTTTTATGCGCCAGCCGTTAAACTTTGTGGCGCATGTGTTGCTTTTTCATTAGGAAAAAATACTATATTTACTGAAATTAGTATCATGTACTATGAAATTTATAGTAGAGAAAAATTCTTTTCTGAAGCTCCTCCTTGGAGTATATGGAGTGGCCAGTAGGAAAAATCCTGGAAATCTGGCAATTCTGCAGAACGTCAGGGTGGAGGCCCTTGGGGGTCTGCTATACCTCACTGGAACAGACTCTGATACCTATATAAAAAACCATGGTAAAGCAACC
Source organism: Rickettsiales bacterium (assembly GCA_031283795.1). Lineage (GTDB taxonomy): Bacteria > Pseudomonadota > Alphaproteobacteria > Rickettsiales > UBA1997 > CALXRO01. Next base: position 7,514 of record JAITBB010000013.1, on the reverse strand, counting down.
ATAGAGAGGGATGGAGCTACGACAGTTCCTGCCCAGTTGCTCTATGAGATAGTCAGAAAAATGGAGGATGGCTCCGAGATTCAGTGTGACTATTCGGAGAGTGATAGGGTACTGAATATCAAATCTGGAAGAAGTAGATTTAAGTTGATGTGTCTGGATGCCGGAAGCTATCCAAATTTCGAGGACCAGCAGACGCAATCCGAATTCCGAATGAAGCCCGGGGACCTGATATCTATGATAGATAGAACGAGATTCTCCATATCTGATGATGTGAGCAGGTACTATCTCAATGGTCTCTTTATACACAGTGTTGAGGATGGTTCCGGTAGAAAGCTGGTAGCGGCATCGACGGATAGCCATAGATTGTCTGTTGTGGAACTCGACCACTATGATGGAAATAGCTCTCTGGCAGGGGTTATAGTGCCCAAGAAGGCTCTACCCGAAATAAAGAAAATAGTTTCTATGTCCGGCCGGGAGGAGATTCAAATCTCTGTCTCTAAGACTAAGATAAAATTTGAAACGGATGATAGTTTGATCATATCTAAGCTAATAGATGCCGAATTTCCAGACTATAGAAGGGTTATTCCGAAGGAAAACGATAAGTTACTGAAGGTCAACAAAAGGGAAATAGGTGGGGTTATAGATAGAGTCTCGACCGTTACCAGCGACAGTCACAGAGGCGTCAAATTTATCCTCACCAGAAATAATCTGCTACTGGAGGCAAGTTCGAACGAGAGCGGTTTTGCTAGTGAAGAGATAAAGGTTGACTTTGACTATCCTGACAGAATCGAGGTGGGTTTCAATTCTAAGTTTGTTCTAGACATCTTTGGCCAGATAGACAATGAAATGGTTAATATCTTCTTCAGGGATAGTACATCGGCCATATTGGTTGAGGACAGAAATGAAACAAATAATATCTTCGTTCTAATGCCAATACGCATATAATGGTAGAAAAGTATATTTCTGAAGTTATTTTGAATAATTTTAGAAACTACGCGAGTGCCGCATTTTCGTTTTGTAGTGGGTTCAACATTGTGGTGGGACCCAACGGAAGAGGAAAAACCAGCCTATTGGAAGCCATTTCTCTGGTTTCCGAGACTAGGGGTCTGAGATGTGCCCAGGTTGGCGATATGGTCTCTCTGAATGGCAGACGGGAAACCCTGCCGGACGACGTACTGTTCTCCGTGTGTCTGAAATTTAGTGATTTAGATAGAATTGTGCTAATACAGAAGCCGGATAGGAAGCTAGTGAAACTTAATGATGAAAATCTAAGGAGTACTGATATACTGGTAAAAATGTTAAGAATTACATACTTTATACCACAGATGGACAATTTCTTCTCCGAGGATCGCTCAGGCAGAAGAAGGTTTCTAGACAAAACGGCTGGTTTATTGTTTACAGATCACTATGATAACGTCAAAAAATACGAATTTTTCCTAAAGGAAAGAATGAAGATTCTGTTGACCCAGAGCGTTCGAGACAGATGGTTGGACATAGTTGAGAAGAAAATAGCAGAGCTTGGTACAGCCATAGCCGACGTAAGAAACAAGGTTATTGGCCATCTTAATCGAATATTCTCTGAGTACACAACAGAATTTCCGACGGAAAATCTCTCTATCCAGGGAGAAGTTGAGGATATGTTTAGTGGCGCAAGAGCTCTGGAGATAGAGGATTTTTATAGAAAAACTCTGCTTTCAAATAGAAATATTGACTCGGAGCTAAAGAGAACAAACTTTGGAGTTCATAGAAGCAATCTAGGTGTCTCTAATGGCTCCAATGGTATTAGAGCCGAACTCTGTTCGAGTGGGGAGCAGAGAATGCTTCTGCTTTCTCTGATAATAGCTCGGGCAATATTTTCGAAACAGATTAATGGAGGTACAACGATTCTGCTGCTGGATGAGGTGTGTTCGCATATTGACCAGAGGACCAGAGAAAAACTATTTCTAGAACTACAGAAACTTGGTATTCAGACGTTCCTAACTGGTGTTACCAGAGAGCAGTTTGACGGTTTGGAAAGTTGCAGCAATAGTAAACTAATAGAACTATGACACAGCAGATGACCTTTGATTTCCAGCTTGAAGAGAATTATAATGTGAATAACTTCATTGTTTTCAGTGGGAATAGGGAGGCTTTCTGTGTACTGAACAGAACCGGAGATGAGGAGGATTTGAGTATTCGGATCATTTTTCTAAGTGGAGAGGAAAAGTGTGGGAAAACCCATCTAGGGAGGATATGGAAAAATAATCACAATGCAAAGGTCATCGATCTATCTATACTAGGGAAGCTGGAATTCGAAGAATTTGTTCCTAGAGTAGGTTCCATCATTGAAAAACTAGACTTCTATCTGATAGATGACTTCCCAGAGGATATCGAGGATGATAAGTTCTTTTACCTTCTGAACACAGTGATGGCCAATAATTCCTCAATTCTGATCATATCACGGGAATGTATAGATCGAAGACATAGGTCAACAATGGATCTAGAATCTCGCATTAGGGGTGGGATATGCCTCAGAATTGGGAAACTAACCACTGACGCCAAGCCAATGCTGATAAATAAGCTGTTTGCCGATAGACAGATATATGTCAATGGTGATGTTCTAAAATATCTAAACGAAAAACTATCTACAAACTATAGGGAAGTGTATGACCGTATCGGCGAAATAATCATCAAAATGTCCGAGAGTGGACAGAGACTGACGAGCAATTTTCTAAAGACTCTGCTGTAGATATTTTTACAGCATTTTGGCGTTCTGTCAGTTTTGTGGTGGTTTTCTCCTCCAGTTCCCGTGTGTTCTCGCTAAGTTCTCTTGGTTCTGACCCTTCTGTATCTGGCAGGAGATAAATTATTTTATCTATTGACATTTATTGCTATATATTCAATATATATGATATATTTATCAAATATATAAAGTTTTTATGTCGGAAAAAACTGACAACGGGGTGTCGGAAGAAGCAAGCAACAGGATGTTAAATCCAAACATTTTTCAAGTTAATAAAACAACAGGAAAGGTTGAATTGATTGATAGTATCACCAACAAAGATATCACTCTTCTGGAGGAGGAGGGGTACTTAGAAAAAGGTATGGATTTAAATTCGGCACACTTGTCTGCAAAATTTGTGGATGAGCTGATGATTGGGAATGTCAGAAATAAGTACAGTGGTGTGGTAAGTGATCTGCCAATCAACTTTGTTAATTGCTGTGAAGGTAAAGAGGTAGAAGCGGAAAAAAGCCCGGGGCTGACAGTGGTGTATAGTGAGAGAAAAAAACACTACCTACTGATTGCGAGAAAACCTGTGGCCAACGGTAAAACTGAAATATATGTGATGGATTCGAATAGTAACGTAGAAATCCCGGAGGTGGAAGCTGCCTATGGTAACAAATCAGAATTCATAATAAAATATCCCTCTACACCAATATCTAGATATGATGGAGATATGTTTATGACTATCGAGACTAAAATGAGAGAAAAAATGGCAACTGGAGAAAGTGAAATGGAGGAGCTAGTGTCCTTATGTCTTGAACAGTCTACGTACTTTCCGAATTCCCTTGGAATTCAAAAAGATACTAACAATTGCATGTCATACTCTGTGCATTTTGCTAGGAAACTCTACAAAGCTGTACAGAACAAGATGTCCGAGACCGGAAAATCTGTGGTTGAATGTTTTGGGCAGATTCTCGATGGGTTTGAAAGGTATGTAGGACAATACGAAGGGAAAGCGAGGGATATGTTCTTTATGCCAGATGTTTTTCTGAAATATGGAGGAAGCGAAACCGCAGTGAATAAAGACATCGAGCTTATGGGTTTGACTAAAGATAGTGATAGGGGGAAGGATCTGAGAAGAAATATTGTTGCCTTTAAAAACAAGAGAGATGAGGATGCGAAAAGACTCGGGGAAAGGAGAGTAGGTATAACCAGCATTAGAGACAGCTACAGTCCAGCCAAGAATTGGAAAAATAAAGATATCAAAACAGGGGCTAGAATGGTCAAAAAACTTAAATTGGAAAGGGAAAAAGCTTCTACAGAGGTAAATGCTGGAGTGGCCACTCCGGAAGGGGGTAGGTACTCACCGAATAGAATCACCACACCCTCTCCTCTAACCAATGGACCAACTAGAAATATAATGCAGTCCCTCTCGGCGATCAGCGCTGGGAGCTTCCCAGCTGAGCAGCAGTTGAACAACATAACAGGCTCAGCGGTACCCCCCCCCTGCAGTGCCTGGGAAAGAGTCATCGCCACAGGGAAAAGGGAAAAAGGTAATTACTATATAAACATAGCACTCTTTTCTATAGAATTTACAGCAGTCGGCATATAGGGTAGAAGAACTTCGGGGATCTCTATAGAACCATCTCTCCTCTGATAGTTTTCCATTATGGCTATTATAGTTCTTCCGATGGCCAGAGCAGAGCCATTGAGCGTATGGAGAAAGCCTAGCTTTCTGTCGGAGGACCTGTATCGGGCGTTCATTCTTCTTGCCTGAAAGTCGGTGCAGTTAGAACAGCTGGAAATCTCTCTGTAGGTGTTCTGGGTCGGTAGCCATACCTCATGGTCATAGGTCTTTGAGGAGGAGAATCCCATATCTCCACTGCAGAGTAGCATAACTCTAAAGGGCAGTCTCAGAGACTTTAGAATTTCGCTCTCTATGGTGTTCATTCTCTCGTGCTCCTGGATAGACTGGTCTGGAGTTACCAGAGATACCATCTCTACCTTCTTGAACTGGTGTTGCCTCAGCATACCTCGAGTGTCCTTACCGGCAGAACCAGCCTCACTGCGCCAGCAGGGAGCACAGGCCGTAAGTCTTATTGGCAAATCCTTCTCCTCTATAATTTTATCTGCCACCCAGTTTGTCATGCTCACCTCGCTGGTGGGGATTAGCCACATTCCATCTGTCGTACAGTAGGAGTCTTCGGCAAATTTTGGGAGATTTCCGGTGCCAAACATGGCCCTTGCTTTGACTAGGAATGGTATAGAGGTCTCTCTGTAGCCATATTTTCCGACAAAATCCAGAAAAAAATTAGCTATGGCTCGCTCCAGTCTAGCAAGACCATCGAACATTGATGTGTACCTGCTGCCACAGATCTCTCCGGTCTGTTTGAAGTCCATCTGTCTGAGCTCCTCTCCTAGCTCATAGTGGGATTTTGGCTGAAAATCAAATTTTCTAGGTTCTCCCCAGGTCTCCACTAGAATACCATCTCTCTCGTCCCTTCCGGTTGGCACAGAGTCCTGGGGTATGTTTGGAATTGTCACTAGAATTTTTTTCAGCTCAGAGTCATCCTCCTCCTCATCAGAGAGGCTTTCAATCCTCTTATCCAGCTCTCTCACCCGCATGTCCAGCTCCTCTGAACTTCTTCTCTGGGATCTCAGTGTCCCTATCTCTCTTGAGAGAGAGTTCTTTTCATGCTGTAGATTCTGTATCTCTGTGAGCTTTTCCCGGTGAAGACTATCCAGTTCTATAATCCTCTTTGCTCTAAAATCTGCGCCCCTCTTCTCCATTGCCCCATCGAACAGATCGGGGTTATTAACTATCCATTTGAGATCCAACATTAATATGCCAAATGTTAATTTAATTCTAAGAGTAGGGTATAAGTATTAATTTTCAAGAATATTCAAATTGTCTCTGGTACCATTCCCATTCTCTGCTAGGCCGGGCCATCCATTTCTGTTTTTCCGTTTTGGGTTTCGTGTGGGAGCGACTTCCGTCCATGGACATAGGAAAGAGGGGTCTGGATGGATTAGAACCCAGATCCATGAAGCACTCTGGAGATGATTGTGGAAGGTATGGTGTGTTACTCTGTATCCCTTATTCTTCAGGGTCTAGATACAATGGAGGAGTGAAGATGGTATTGAGAGAAGAATTTTGTGGTAGAAAGATCATATCTCTAGACTAGTGGGGAATGGCGGGTCCTACTTGACTCGTATGCAGTGAACCTGCACAAATTTTTTTTGCCTCTTGACTATTAGAGAGGGTTATATTATAATCAGAGAGTTCGGAAATCTTTTTGGTGATTGGTGGGTTGTGGAAATCCGCCAGTGGCCGGTTTTCTGATTGCTGTTTTTTATTGTGAATAATGGTCAATGCTGAATAAAAGTAAGTATGGGTAATGCCCGTTTGGGTGTTATCTGAATCCAAAGTTATGTAGATTCTAATCTACACGTAATTTTGTGTCTTAGTATAAGAAATAAAGTAAGAGCATTTGGTGGATGCCTTGGTGTTGGTAGGCGAAGAAGGACGTGATAGGCTGCGATAAGCTTCGGGGAATAGTCAATATGTGTTGATCCGGAGATGTCCGAATGGGGAAACCCACCCTTTGGGGTATTTGTAGATGAATAAATAAATTTACAGAGGCGAACTCGGTGAACTGAAATATCTCAGTAACCGAAGGAAAGGAAATCAATTGAGACTCTCCTAGTAGCGCGAGCGAACGGGGAATAGGCCAGTGCCGCTGATTTAATAACTAGAATAGATTGGAAAATCTAGCCGTAGAGGGTGATAGCCCCGTATAGGTAAAAATAATCGGTGGACTTGAGTAGAACGGGACACGTGAAATCCTGTTTGAATATGGGGGGACCATCCTCCAAGCCTAAGTACTAACCAATAACCGATAGTGAACTAGTACTGTGAAGGAAAGGTAAAAAGAACCCTGATAAAGGGAGTGAAATAGAACCTGAAACCGAATGCTTACAAGCAGTCAGAGCGGATTTATTCCGTGATGGCGTACCTTTTGCATAATGGGTCAGCGAGTTAATATATAAAGCAAGCTTAAGTCGATAGATGTAGGCGTAGCGAAAGCGAGTCTGAATAGGGCGAATTAGTTTTATGTATTAGACCCGAAACCAGATGATCTAACCATGGTCAGGCTGAAGGTGTAGTAATGCACACTGGAGGGCCGAACCTGTTAACGTTACAATGTTATAGGATGAACTGTGGTTAGGGGTGAAAGGCTAATCAAATCTGGACATAGCTGGTTCTTCGCGAAAACTATTTAGGTAGTGCGTTGCATGATTGCCAACGGGGGTAGAGCACTGAATAGGCTAGTGGGGTTAAAACCCTGCCGAACCTAATTAAACTCCGAATACCGTTGAGTTTAGTGCAGCAGACAGACTACGGGTGATAAGGTCCGTAGTCGAGAGGGAAATAGCCCAGATCGCCATCTAAGGTCCCTAAGTTATCACTAAGGGTGGAAGGAAGTAAAGGAGCCAAAACAGCTAGGAGGTTGGCTTAGAAGCAGCCATCCTTTAAAGAAAGCGTAATAGCTCACTAGTCTAGTTAAGCTCTTTTGCACCGAAAATGTAACGGGGCTAAAGTGATACACCGAAGATGCGAACTTCTTCAGTTCTACTGAAGAAGTGGTAGCGAAGCATTCCATAGGCCGTCGAAGGCAGATCGCGAGGTTTGCTGGAGGTATTGGAAGAGAGAATGCTGACATGAGTAACGACAAAGAATGTGAGAAACATTCTCGCCGAAAGCCCAAGGTTTCCTATCCAATGTTAATCAGGGTAGGGTTAGTCGGCC
>JAITBB010000095.1 GCA_031283795.1 Rickettsiales bacterium | reverse complement strand
GCTCGACAGGAAAGAGAAGACCATTACTCTGGTGGCAGACAGCGAGTATTGCCTCCAGCAAATCCAATCGTCTCTGAGGGCAACCTTTGTGAAGAGGAAGTTGGATCCGCTATCTCTGGATTTTCAGGATGAGGAGAAGGCTGGTGGTAACACTCTGCGCCAGCTGGTGAAGCTGAAGGAGGGGATAGACCAGGAAAATGCTAAGCGGGTGACAAAGTTCTTCAAACAGTCCAAGCTAAAGGTTCAGGCCTCCATTCAGGGGGATGAAATTAGAGTATCGGGAAAATCCCGGGATGATCTGCAGGCGGCCATACAGCAGATAAAGGGTCTAGATCTTCAGGTACCTCTCCAATTTATAAACTTTCGGGACTAGGTGAATCCCGATTTCTAGGATCGTGCCCATCATCTCTATCTATAGTATTCGATTGGAGTTTCCGGTGTGTTCAGATGGGTAGTGGATGGCTGGGCAACTTCCCATTGACTTGGTATATTATATCACTATAATGAGATAGCAGTCCATTTTTACTAAGAAACCCGGTAAGGGGAGGTTTGTCCTATGGCCAAAGTGCAACCAAAGAATGAAAAAGTTGATTTCCAAAGGGTGTTGCAGGCTGTAGCGGTATTTGTTGGGAAAGTAAAAACGGATTCCAAACTCAAGAGTAACCGACGATCGGGAATTATGGAGGAAAAGGGGGTCAGAAAAAAGAGTTTGTAGACGAGTTCCGTTTCCGGTGAAGGGAATCACGTGCCTGAATGGTATGAATTGCGCTGGGGAGATCCGTATAGCAGCAGTTTTGTGCCCGATAGCATGTCGAGGAGCTCCGTGGTTATAGTGTTCTGTCTAGTCTGGTTTATTTTTAGGGTTATCTCGTCGAGACGGCTCCTGATGTTTTGCTCAGCGCCATGGAGGGTTTCTATTCTGCTCATCTGTTCCGAGGCTAGAGAATTGGCTAGAGCCATATATATGCTAGTGAACATGTACTGCTGTATGAAGCCCGAAACTAGTTTCCTACTGTCGAGTCTCCAGCAGGGTATGTTGTTTGTGGGCCATTTTTTCTCCCGAAGTCTGTCGAAATTTTTCCTGTCCAGTGGTAGTACTCTTCTTCTAGTGAGGGAGCCTAGGCCTCTTGCACTGTAATTTGTGAAATATAGGGTGACTTTTGCCAATTCTCCGTTGTCTAGGATCATCTCTATCATATTAAATAGTTCATATACGAACCATATCAGCTGTTTTTTTGATCCCGGCATGCTAAAGTGTCTATCCACTCTGATCTGTTTTGCACTGGCGAGTGTGTTTACTCGATTGCCGACTGTAACTATGTAGTCGTTACCCTGGGATTTAACGTTTCCCAGAAAGAAATCCACAACTCTATCGTTGAACTTTCCACACAGGCCCTGATTAGAGCCTATGATCAGAGCAATGGCCTTTCTACTGGTTCCCGTCTTCTCATTTTCATGGGGGCCTCTGACATAATCTATGTAGTCAATGGCTTCCGGCCTCTGATTTAAAATAGCCTGGAGTCCGAGATCAACGTTGGACTGATATTTCAGCAGATTAAAAACTATTTTTTCGTAGATTTTTATGTTGGCCATGGCGAGGGTTTTCATCGTGGAGATGATTTTTTTTAGTTCCTTTGTCGATTCTAGATCGTTTTTTAGAGTGTTGAGATTATCCATTTATCCTCCCAACTTGTTTCTTACCCTATTTAGGTAGGAATTTATCATATTCTGGTCCAGATTTTTTCCGGAATTAACAATATTTATTATTTCTCCTGGACCTTCGTTAAGCATTTTTATAGCTATATCCTGAGCCTCCTCCATCTTCTCTGGAGAAATTTTAGAGAAGACATTGTTGTTTAGACATAGAAAAATTCCGACCTGCTCGGCCACGTTCATGGGGCTGTGTATCTTCTGTTTCAATATTTCTCTGATCTGCTTTCCCCGCTGTATGACCTTTTCGGTGGTCTCATCTAGGTTTATGGAGAACTTTGAAAAGGATTCCAGTTCTTCGAATTGTGCATAGTCCATTCCCAGTGCTCTTATAGCATTTCTATAGATCGGCAGTTGGGCAGCGCTGCCAACCCTCGATACCGACTTTCCAACGTCCACTGCTGGCAATATTCCACTGTGGAAGAGAAGTGGACTTAGATATATTTGTCCATCCGTTATGGATAGTATGTTGGTTGGCACGTAGGCCGAAATGTTCTCGGCTTCGGTCTCAACTATGGGTAGAGAAGTTATTGATCCCCCTCCGATCTCCTCGGTTCTGTTGGCCGATCTCTCCAGTAGCCGCGCATGGGCGTAGAAGACATCGGCCGGAAAGGCCTCCCTTCCTGGATTCTTCTCTAGCAGTAGAGATATTTCCCTGTAGATCCTGGCATGTCTAGTGAGATCATCGTAGACCAGGAGAACATGTTTGCCCTGCTCCATGAAATACTCCGCTATACTGGTTGCCGTGTAGGGCGCTATGAACTGATGGCCGGCTATCTCACTGCCACTGGCATGAACCACTATGCTGTAGGCCATAGCGCCGTGGCTTTTCAGTAACTTCAGTATATTAGCTACGGAGCTGTTCCTCTGACCTATGCTGCAGTATATACAGATCACATCCTGATTTCTCTGGCTGAGAATGATGTCGAGCGCCAGAGCCGTTTTCCCCGTCTGTCTATCCCCAATGATCAGCTCTCTCTGGCCTCTGCCGATGGCTATGAGCGAGTCAATGACCTTTATGCCGGTTTGTAGAGGTCTGTCAATGGATTTTCTATCTATTATGCTGGTTGCCGGCCTCTCTATTGGCAGACTCTTTGTGGTCTGTATGTCCTCTCCGCCGTCTATGGGTCTGCAGAGACCGTCAACTACACGACCGATGAGACTGTCACTCACTGGGATCATAAATGGTCTGCCGGTTATTTTAACCTTTGAGCCGATTTTTATGGAATGTGTCCTATCCAGCAGCATGATCTTAACGAGATCATCCTCTAGAACGGATGCTATGCCAATGTACTTACCGTCTATGACGACACATTCTTCGGAGGAGATTCTAGAGAAGCCCCTGGCCACCACTATTGAACCAGCCACCCGAATTACGGTGGCTGCCTCGTCAAAGCTAATGTAGTTGCCTCTAGAAGAGGCTATGGAGCTCTTCAATAGATTCTCGATTTTATCCAAAATTTCACGACAAGGTTCCATTACTGCCCTCTCTCCTAGATTGTCTGCTCAAGCTTTGCTCTGAACTGGTCAACTATATTCCTAATGTTGGAATTAATAGTCAGACTGCCGGCCACTATCCTGTGGCCTAGACCAATTTCTCTGTCAGTTCCAAAGCCTATGGCCCCGTAGGATATGCATTTCTTCCTAAAGGTCTTTTCGACCTGACTCTTCTGGGAGCTGTTCAACTCAAAACTGGAGACGAACAGCACATCGCCACCGGAGGACCTATTGATTCTCTCTATAAATTCATTGGGGAAATTGCTGATCTCCTCCAAAAACTTGTTTAGCATTGAATTTTCAAAGGAATTACCTGTCAGTGACACAAATATGTCCATTAGAAAATCGCTAATGTTTAGACAGACGCCACTGACCACACCATTTAGGATGGTGTCTCTTTCATCTCCCAGATGTTTCGTAAATTCGATCTTTTTGGTCTCTACCTCCTCTCTGATCTTTTCGAACTGTGCCGCTCTGTACTCGGCTACTTCTTCCGCTATCCTATCGATCTGTGCCTTTTTCTGACCATTGATGCTATCCAGCTCAATCTGGCAGGCCTCTTTCTTAGCTTCAGCCTCCTTTAGTCTGTCCTCGGCATTCTCTATAGTGTTTCTGACGTACTCCTGCCTGTCCCGAATAACCTTAGCCACTGGTCTATAGAGAAACTTTCTAAGGATAAGAAGCAACGCTAGGAAATTGACGACCTGGGTCACTAGTGTGAAGGTGTCTATGTTCATCTGAATACCCTCCGATCAAAATCATAGGTGTTTTGTGAAAAAATTCCAAAACGGGTTACTAAAAATCAATATCATCGCAATGAGTAGACAATATATGGCCGAAGACTCTATCATCGATAGAGATATGAATAGGGTCGATGATATTTTACCGGACTCATCCGGCTGTTGAGCTATGGACTGCATTGCCTGTCTTGCCACCGACGCTTCTCCAAGGCCGGTGAATGTTGCTCCCACGACAACCACAATGCTTGCCGCTAGGATTGAAAGTGTGGCCACTATGACCGAATTTTCCATCTTCTTTTCTCCTAAAAGTTAATAACTAATCATCCGATGACAGAAACATTAGTGACAGCATCGAAAAAATATACGCCTGTATAACACCACTTACCATTCCCAACAGACTTATAACCACTGGAAATCCAGTGGACAATAGTTTGATGCTGGACAATATAGAATCTATGACGAATGCGCTCATCACATTTCCATAGAGTCTTATGGATAGAGAGGCGATTTTTGATAGGTCTCCCATGATATTAAAGGGAGCCATGATAAACACAGGTTTCATATATTTTCTAAAGTGCCCAAGGCCGTGTTCTCTTAGTCCGGTGAAAATCGTGAATGTAAACACAATCAGTGCTAGGGCCACTGTGGTAGTGAGCGAAGCTGTGGGTGAAACACAGAGTGGCACCAGTGATATCAGGTTGGAGGCCAGAACATAGAGGAACAGAGTGCCTATAAGGGGCAAAATTATTTCACTTCTAGCTCTGTTGGTTTCTCTCACTAGTTTGGTGACCTGCTCCAGAAATATCTCGATGGTAGCCTGCAGAAACGATATGTTTCTGTTGCTGGCCGGTGTTTTCTCCATTTTAACCTTTAGAATCATAGCTATTCCCACCAGCAGCAGCATAACGATCCAGGAGAAGAGTATTGTGTAATTTATCTTGAAAAACCCGCTTCTAAAGATTATGTAGTCATCTGTGCTTATCTGCATACTAGCCCCTCAACCTCCTAGTTTTCTGGAATCCCACCAGTAACCTGGACAGCAGGATACCCAGTGTCACCAGCATAGGCCCCCTCGGGTTTCTCGCGGCCACGACGCAGAGAAGTGTAGCTAGGGCTAGCATTCTCAACAAAAAACTCAAAATCAGGACCCTCTCTCTGCCCCGATGAACAAATTCATCTACAGCGTACCCCAGGCCCATGCTGTTGACCCTACTGGCCACCAGCCCAAGAGACACAAAAAACACATCACAGACAAACATCTCAAAACTACTCTATTCCGTTAGAATTATCTTATCAAGATCACCTTATCCTCTATATTTTTTAAGGTCAATTTAAACTTTTTTGTGGACTCTATCAGAGTCCTGAAATTTTTCATATTATTGTCCATCATCAGCTTTAGATTCTCCACACTCGAGCCTCCGTTTATGGCACTAAATACAGAAATTTGTATTTCTCGACCGCACTTAACCAAAATTCCCTGGTTAAGCCACACATAGCCCTCCTCTCCGCTGAGTTTTCTGAAGTTTATTGTGCTGCGGCTAAATGATGATAAATAGTCTATGTGTCTAGGTAGTATGGTGTAGTTGCAACCCTTCTCCGAGACCTTCAATTTTGTGATGGTTTCCTCCAGAAATAGTTTCTGTGGAGTGTATATTCTCAGATTTAGAATATTTCTCACGAGTTCACTCCACGATGGACTGGACAGCGACTAGGATATGTTTTTAAGATTTGCCTCATCGATTGATCCTATCATAAAAAATGCCTGTTCGGCTAGCGAATCGAATTCACCCTCCATGATCCTATTGCAATCCTCTATAGTGGTCTCAATGGGAACAAATTTTCCCTCGAGGCCGGTAAACTGAGTAGTGGTGAAGAATGGCTGGGTTAGATACTTCTCGAGCTTTCTGGCTCGCATGACCGTTATTCTATCGCCCGGAGAGAGCTCATCCAAACCGAGCATGGCTATCATATTTTTCAGACCCTCATACTCTGTCAAAATTTTTTTAACATTTTTTGCACATTCATAGTGTCTTCGGGAGATCATGGTGGGAGATAGCATATTTGAATTGGACGCCAGTGGATCTACAGCGGGATATAGTCTTTGGCCGGCTCTCTTTCTGGAGAGGGCTATGGTAGAGGAGAGATGTGAGAAGATGTGCGTGGCAGATGGGTCCGTAAAATCGTCGGCGGGGACATAGACGGCCTGTATGGAGGTTATAGATGCCTCGCTGGTTCCGGTTATTCTCTCCTCAAGCTCCGCTATGTCGCTAGCTAGTGTTGGCTGGTAGCCGACGTGGGATGGTATTCTTCCAAGAAGCCCGGATATTTCATTTCCAGCCTGAATAAATCTAAAGATATTGTCTATGAGCAGCAGAACATTCTGCTTCTTCTCGTCTCTGAAGTACTCGGCAGCCGTTACGGCAGAATAGGCGACCCTATACCTTACGCCCGACGGCTCATTCATCTGACCGAAAAACATTATAGTTTTGTTCAACACCCCGGCATTCTTCATCTCGTAGTATAGATCATTGCCCTCTCTGCTTCTTTCCCCCACTCCGCAGAATATACTCACTCCATCATAGTTCAGAGCCATATTATGTATCATTTCCATTATCAGTACAGTTTTGCCCACACCGGCTCCACCGAAGAGGCCGGCTTTACCTCCATATTCCAGAGGAGCCAGAAGATCTATTATTTTTATTCCTGTACTATAGATCTCTCCAGACAGATTCTGATTAAGGATTCCTGTGGGTTTTCTATATATTGATCTTCCTGTCTCTTCGACCAGGGGTTCACCTCTATCCAGGGGCTCTGAGAACATGTTTAGCATTCTACCCAGAAGGTTCTCTCCAACGGGAATATTTATAGGTTCTCCACAGTCCTCCACCGGGTCCCCGGTGGATAGTCCCATAGTGGAACCCAGGGCTATAGACTTTACCTCATAGCCCTGTAGCTGTTCTACCACCTCAAGTACCGTATTTCCAGAATAGAGTCTATCACAAATTCTAGGGGCCATAAGATTAAATCTGACCCTGACCACGCTCCCATTTATTGCCGTTATGCGTCCACTATTCTTCTCTATCACTGTTCTACGAAAAAACCACAGTAGAGGCTACTGTTTCGGTTTTTAAAGTCAAATTTGAGGCTTGCCTGGAGTTACGTTGTAAATGGAGAACTGGCCAAACCTTTTCTACATCAATAAATACAGTACTTTAGATGGATCAGAGGCCTCTGTCGAATTGATCTAGCTAATTGGCAAAGCCGATGGAATCGCCAGAGTCGATAGAGTAAATATTTCTGCGCCCTCATCTGTGACGCCGAGAGTATGTTCATATTGGGCCGATAGGCTCTTGTCTCGGGTTGTTACTGTCCAGCCATCGATTTTGTTTAGAATTGTTCTGTAGTCTCCGGCGTTAACCATAGGTTCTATGGTGAAAACCATACCCTTCTCAATCAAGTCCCCGGTTCCCTTTTTACCGAAATGGCATATCTGCAGTGTGTTGTCGTGGAATATTTTCCCAATGCCGTGGCCACAGTACTCCCTAACAACGGAGAAGCCCTGATTCTTCACGAAATTCTCTATAACAAAACCTATGTCCCCAATGTGGTTACCGGGCTTTACCTGTTCTATGCCGAGTCTGAGTGACTCCTCAGCCACCTCACATAGTCTCTTGGCCTTTACACTCGGTGTACCAACGTAGAACATTCTACTGGTATCTCCATAGTAGCCGTCAAGAATGACAGTAACATCTATGTTCAATATATCTCCGTCCTTTAGAACCTTCTTTTCGCTGGGAATTCCATGGCAGACAACGTGGTTGACGGATATGCAGACGGATTCTGGAAATCCTCTATAGCCTTTACAGGCCGCTATTCCTCCGTTGGAATTAATAAATTCGTCACACAGATTGTTCAATTCCAGTGTGGTCACACCCTTGGCCACAAAGTCAGCTATGTAGTCCAGCGTCCTTGCTGCTAGCTTCCCCACTTTCCTGAGACTAGCAAAGTCCTCTCCGTCGTACACACTACTCTTTTTACTGTTCATGCTAGACCTAGAGCCTCCTTCTGCTTGGTTATCAATTTTCCTACGCCGCTCGAAGCTAGTTCGAACAGCTCCCCAAGTCTTGGGAAACTGAAGGGGGATTTCTCAGCTGTACCCTGAATCTCTACGATTTCATTTTTATCATTCATCACAAAATTTACATCGGCCTCACTACCACTATCCTCCTCATAGTCGAGATCCAGAAGACAGTTTCCATTGTAAATACCACCGGAAACGGCAGCCATAAAGTTAACTATAGGAGTTTCCATGAGAGTGCCCCTCTTCAGGAGGTTCACAATGGCCAGATACATGGCTACAAAGCCACCGGTTATGGAGGCGCATCTGGTGCCTCCATCGGCCTGGATCACATCACAGTCGACGAGTATCTGTCTAACACCTAGCTTTCTCATATCTACACAGGTTCTAAGCGATCTGGCGATGAGTCTCTGGATCTCAAGAGCTCTCGCGTTTGATTTTTCTCTGTCTCTTACAGTTCTCGTACCCGTTGATCTGGGAATCATGTTGTACTCCGCCGTAACCCAGCCCTCGTACCTATTTTTTAGAAACTGTGGTATCTTCTCCTCCACCGTAGCTGTACATATGACCTGGGTATCTCCACAGCAGATCATACAGGAGCCCTCGGCGTACTTGTTCATAGCAACCTGTATGTCCACCTCTCTGAGCTCATTGAACTTTCTTCCCGAAGATCTGATCATTATAAACCCATATGGGTGACAAAATTATGTGCCCATGATATATGGAAATTCTTATAAGGCAAGTAGAATGCTCATCTTATCCAGGATTCGGTAATTGTTTTTTTAAAAAACAGTGATATCCTTAGAGGGAAAGGCGGTTATGGTGAAATTGGTATACACGCAATGTTGAGGTCGTTGTCCCGAAAGGGGTGGAGGTTCAAGTCCTCTTAACCGCACCATTCTATGGGCAAACCAACAGCCGTCAGTTTAGTATTGTCATGTCTCCCAGACAGTTGGCGTAGCCGAATAGATGGAGAAGGTCTGTGTATCTTCCAATTTTTCCCTCCCTTACGATTTTACCGGAGAGTTCTATGGCTTCCTCAAGGAGTCCGAAGTCTCTATTGAGATTAGCAAAGGCATAATCATGTATTCCACTCTGTCTATTTCCCACGACTTCACCTATACCTCGAATTTTTAGGTCCTGTTCGGCTATACTAAATCCATCGTCGGTGGAACGGATAATGTTTAACCTCCTCAGAGCGCCTTCGGTGCACCTAGCCTCATCATAGAGAAGTATGCAGTAGGACTGTTTGTCTCCCCGTCCCACTCTACCCCTGAGCTGGTGTAGCTGAGATAGTCCAAACCGCTCAGGATGTTCTACAATCATCACTGTGGCTTCTTTTACGTCTATGCCAACCTCTATAACTGTCGTAGAAACTAATATTTTCCCCTCACTGCAGCTGCAAAAATTCCCCATTATTAAATCCTTCTCTTTCTCGGTCATTTTCCCGTGGACAAAAGCTACGCTGGACTCGCCAAATATGTCACAGAATTCTTCATACTTACTCCTGACATCCGACAGATAGGTGTTCTCACTCTCCTCAACGAGGGAGCATATCCAGTAGATTTTCTCATTTTCCGCGATTTTATTCTTCATCCTGGTGATAAGATCATCGTATTTATTCATGTTGACTAGTGCTGTAATTATTTTCTTTCTACTTATGGGTTTTGTGCTAATGACGCTGAGGTCCATGCCACTATAGAGTGCCAGAGCCAGAGTTCTTGGAATTGGTGTGGCCGTCATGGTGAGAATATCAACATTTTGACTCTTACCTATCAGTTTGAAACGCTGTTTCACACCGAATCTATGCTGTTCGTCTATAACAACAAAGGCAAGATTTCTAAACTCTATGTTCTCCTCTATAATGGCGTGGGTGCCTATCAATATGTCTATATCCCCATTCTTCAGCCTTCCCGGAATGTCTTTTTTTTTGCTGCCCTTACTGCTGCTAGTCAGTAACTCCACATTTACAGACAACTTCTGGCATAGACCCTCCATATTGGCGAAATGTTGGGCTGCCAGTATGGTCGTTGGAGCCATTATTACACACTGGCCATGGTTTTCCACGTAGTTCAGCATTGTGGCAAAGGCCACAATGGTCTTACCACTCCCGACATCCCCCTGTAGTAGCCTCATCATACATCTGTTTGAGAATGTATCAGACTCTATCTCTCCTATCACTTTAACCTGATCTTCGGTCAGTTTAAATGGTAGAAATTCATCTAGGAGTTTGTTCTTTAGTTTCCCCTCTCTATTTGGTGGTGGATCCTTTGCGGATTTTCTCATAGTGTTGCTTACCACTAGCGCCAGTGCCAACTGTTGGGCTAGCAGTTCGTCAAAGGCCAGCCTTGCTCTGTAGCGACAACTGCCGGGATCAAGGAAAGCCTTTGGTCTATGTAGATTTATGAGGCTGTCTTTCCAGCTATGCCAGTCGTTTGACTCCAGAACTGTGGTATCCAACCACTCGGGTAGATCCGGAACCCCTCCAAGTACCTGCTGGATATTCTTACCAATTTCTCTATTACTAAGACCAGCTGTTAGAGGATATAGCGGTTCCAGAACTGGAATCTGGCTAATGGTGTTGCAGACGTAGTCGGGATGAACTATTTGAATCAGTGAGTTATACATTTCAACCCTACCGCTGACAAATACTTCCGAACCAATTTTAAATCTGCTATTTATGTAGTTCTCAAAATACCTATAGAAAATGACAGAAACAAAACTGTTGCCGAGATAGCAGGTGATAGTGAACGGTTGCTTCGACTTTCTCGGCGGATTATGGGCCAGGACCTTCAGTCTAGCGATAATTACATCGGATTCATTAATTTCCCCTGTAGTGTCCACCAGTTTTCTCTGCAGTATCCTCTCGGGCATGTGAAATAGAAGATCCACCACCCTAGCTTCTCCATCCTCTGTGAGGCTGCTTCTGTTCGTGAGCAGCCTTCTGTAGGCCTGGGCCTTACTTTTGCCAACACCAAAGATGGTAGAGATTTCTGTGAATAGGAAATTGAGTTTATCTGGCCTCACCGACGATTTAAATATATGTTCCTCTATGAGACAATATTACAGAAGAAAAATCAAGCGAAAACAAATCTGAGCAACTTCTGGTTTTCTCCCGATTCCTCCCTGATTCCATAGTTTTTCTTCACAGAGAACGCGTCAGGATCATTCTGTAGTTGACTTCAACACTACTTTGATGGTATAATGGAACTGTATAATAAGATAATCAAATATGGTAGATAAGCAGGAAAAGATCAAAATAACTATAGACATAGACAGGAATTTACTGGAAGCTATGGATAGTTTCACTAAATATTATGATTTAACCTATGGCGCTCTTATAGAGCTATCCCTGAACACGATGTTTAGCCAGGAGATCCGCATGGCACGGTTGAAAAAAAGAAATAAGGCTCAGAAAACTAATCAGGCTGAGGTAACTCACCTAGACTTCGGAGCAAAAAAGAACTAGTAGAGCCTGCTCACATTTTAGTTTCAGATCTACTTTTGAATTTAACCTAGGAACTGGGGCTAGAGTTAGTTAGGAGTTAGAAAATAGGAGTGATTCCCGGATATGTGCTCCGATTGACTAAATAAAATGTTACAGCATAATCTTTCGCATTGGTATTGCATTTTTGTGGCTAGCGGTGAATAGGAACAGATTCTATCCGGAGGTAGATGGTGACGTAGATTTTAAAAATCTGGAAAATCGGGTTTTAACTTTCTGGAATGAGAGACAAATATTTGATCTGTCTCTGGAGAAAAATGGAGACGACGACTTTGTATTCTTTGATGGGCCACCATTCGCCAACGGTTTGCCCCACTATGGCCATCTACTAGCTGGCTATATTAAGGATACGGTGGCAAGGTATCAGACCATGAGGGGTAAAAGGGTCCTAAGAAGGTTCGGCTGGGATTGTCACGGTCTTCCGGCCGAACAGAGTGTGGAAAGTGCATTGGGCATAGGTGGTAGGAGGGCTATAGAGGAATATGGAATAGAAAAATTTAACAACCACTGCCAGGAGGATGTGCTCCGCTATGTCAATGAATGGAAGAAATATGTAAATAGGTCTGGCAGATGGGTTGATTTTGATAATGGCTACAAAACCATGGATATTGACTACATGGAGTCGGTGATGTGGGTATTCAAACAGCTCTATGAGAAGGGTTTGCTCTACGAGGACTATAGAGTCATGCCCTATTCCTGGAGGTGCCAGACGCCACTATCTAATATGGAAACCAGGATGGATAATTCCTTTAGAGAACGCGCTGACAGGGCAATAACGGTGAAATTTAAACTGGAGCGATTACCAGAATCAATGGATAGCTGTGGTTCCGGGAATGTCTATGCGCTGGTTTGGACCACAACTCCCTGGACACTGCCATCTAACCTTGCTCTAGTGGTGAACAGTGGAGTCAACTATGCTCTGGTCTACTGCCGCGATGATTACTACATAGTTGGTGAAAGCGCTCTGGGACGCTACGAGAAGGAGCTCATGGATGACGGCAGAGTCAATATCATCAGAATTTTTAAGGGAAGTGATCTGGTCGGTGTGAGATACACTCCTCTCTTTGACTATCTGTTGTCTGATCCGGATGTGAAGAAATCTAAAAAATGTTTCACAGTCCTCGGGGGAGACTTTGTCACGACTGAAGACGGCACCTGTGTGGTCCATGCGGCTCCAGGATTCGGAGAGGACGATCAGCTAGTCTGCAGAGCGGCCGACATACCCACCATTTGCCCCATAGATGATGGCGGATGCTTTACAGAAATTATTCATGACTATACAGGTCAGCAGGTCTTTGACACGAATGATTCAATAATACTTAGACTTAAACAAATGGGTCTGTGGCTAAAGACAGAGCAGTATCTGCATAACTATCCACACTGCTGGAGAACCGATACCCCACTCATATACAGAGCCATGTCCTCATGGTTTGTGGATGTGCCAAAGATAAAGGACAAAATCATAAGGAATAATGAGCACATAAATTGGATTCCTGAGCACGTCAAGAACGGAAGGTTCGGGAAGTGGCTCGAGGGAGCGAGAGAATGGTCCATAAGCAGAAACAGATTCTGGGGTTGTCCAATTCCACTGTGGAAAAGCAACAACCCAGAGTATCCGAGAGTAGACGTCTATGGGTCCATCGATGAACTGGAGAGAGACTTCGGTGTCAGGCCAAAAAACCTGCATAGGCCTTTCATTGACCGACTGACTAGACAAAATCCTGACGATCCGACGGGTAGGTCTATGATGCTGAGGGTTCCGGAGGTGCTGGACTGCTGGTTTGAGAGTGGGGCTATGCCCTATGCCCAGCTGCACTACCCATTCGAAAATAAAGAGTACTTTGAAAAAAATTTTCCCGCCGATTTTATATCCGAGGGAGATGGTCAGCTGAGAGGTTGGTTCTACACTCTACTTGTTCTTTCCTCTGCTCTGTTTGATAGGAGCCCATTTAAGAATTGCATATCCTTCGGAACCATAGTTGATGAGAGTGGGAAAAAACTCTCGAAGAGGCTACGGAACTATGTGGATCCATCCATAGCCTTCGACACCTATGGAAGCGATGCCATAAGGTGGCTAATGTTGAAATCTCCGGTCCTCAGGGGCGAAGAGGTTAGAATCAGTAAGGACGGGAAAGATATGAGAGAAACCCTCAGATTGGCTATAAGGCCAATCCTCAACTCCTACAATTTCTTCTGTCTATACGCCAACAGTGATGGTCTGAGAGCCGAGGATATTCTGAAAAATGAAGATTTTTTTACGGTTAAAAAGGGTAGGAGTTCTAAATTGTCCAGTGATGCCAGTGTGGTGGAAAATTTTGCCTCTGATCAGAATGGTGATGAGATTGAACCGAATGGACAGAATTCAGATATGATGTACTACCTGGTCTACAGAGGTAGTAAACCTGTCGCCTCTCTGGAGGTTGAGTCAAAGCACAGTGGTCTGTCTATTCAGAGATTCCATATCATCCGGGAGTTAGAAAACAGACATATTGCAAAGCAGTTTGTAAGATATGTTCTGGGTGACATTCTGTTGACTCAGGGATCAACTCCTGGAGTGGAGGGGCTGGAGATATGTCTGCCGGACGATCTGGGAGATTTTTGCAGAGCTCTTGGCTTCGTGGCAAGGGAGAGAGCAGCGGAGGATTCCAAAGAGGGCTGGCTGCTGATGAGTAGCAGCATCAAAAATCTGCTAGGAAAGGATTTTTCCCATGGGAATAATCTCATAGATAACAATATGGACATATATATCCTTTCCAAACTAAAGGAAACGGTTCAGAAGATGGAGTCAAGAATGGACAGCTATGATTTTGGTGCTGCCTGTAGAGAATCTGAAAATTTCTTCGACATTTTGAATAACTGGTACATAAGGAGAAATAAAAATAGATTCTGGAAATCGAAGAAGGATGTGGATAAGCAAAACGCCTACAACGTGCTCTACACGGTTCTGCTGACTATGGTTAGGGCTCTAGCGCCCCTCGCTCCCTTTGTCAGCGAGCACCTGTGGAGAGGTTTGACGGGAGCGGATAACTTGAAACAGGGTGGCTGAGTTTCTCGCCATCCCTACGGGCTTGGATAGACGAGAGGTTTAAATATGATTGAAATTAATATGAGTCTCCGTACAATGGTGTCGTGAGATTTTTTATCAGAATTTAAACATGTTTAACAGGATCAAGAAGATTGTTGATTGGAGACTGAAAGTTTCGCAACAGATCTACATACAGCTATTTACTCTATTGAATCTTGCCCTCTATAGTGGGCCCTTCCTAAGGTATTTTCTGCAGAGGAGGCCTATGGTCTCACAGCTGTTGCTCCACCTACTGCTCCCACTGTTCTATCTGCTTGCCATAATGCTGTTGAATATTGTTTTTGCGGCTCTCTTCCATGGTTGGAGTACAAAGGTGCTCAGTGTTCTGATTCTAATGACCAACTCGCTGTGTCTCTACCTGATGAATATCTATAGGATACAGGTTAATTCCATGACAATGGTAAACGTGTTTAGGATTGGTCCTAAACTGCTGGGAAATTTGATTAGCAGAGAGTTGGTTCTTTATATGCTGTATATGGGGCTGCTACCATCGCTCCTTGTGATTTTTGTGATTAGGATAGAAAGAGAGACTGGAGATTGGATGGCGAACATTGGTTTTGGATCGGTTTCTCTACTCGTTATAGCTCTTGTGGTGGGGCCAAGTCTGTATTTTCGCGTTTCCAGAACGTTTCTACTGGTGGGAAATGCTCATACTCTAAACTATCTCATGCCCATAAATTATATGGGTAATTTTGTCTATCTCTGTGGGGCTAAGACAAGAAATATGCTAACACGCAGGAAATCTGGTGCTGTAGACCAAAAGGCAAAGATTAGAGGTAAAACGGTAGGGAATAGAAAAAATCTGGTTGTGCTGGTGATTGGAAATTCAGCTAGATCACAGAATTTCTCCATGAACGGCTATAGGAAGAAAACCAACGAACCCCTGGAGAAACTTAATGTTATCAGCTATAAAAATGTCAGTTCCTGTGGAACGTCGGCGGTGCACAGTATCCCCTGTATATTTTCATCTCTCAGTAGAGATAAGTTCAGACCACTGGGTGGTAAAACGGGAGAGAATCTACTCGATATTCTGAGAGATGTTGGATTTGATGTAAAATGGAGGAGTACCAGAGGGGGCTGTCTGGGTCTATGTGCTAAAGGCGAGTACCTATCAACTATGAAAATGGATAAAAGTGGTCTGGATAAATCCCTATTGATTGCTCTGAATAGAGACATTAAACAGCTGAAGGGGCGTAATACTGTGATAGTTTTGAACCAGACCGGCAGTCAGGAGCCATTCTATAGAAGATATCCGGCAAATTTTGGGAGATTCACGCCGGTATGTGGTGGCGGTTCCGGCCGGTGTTCTCTGGTGGAGGCTGTAAACAGCTATGATAATACCCTTTACTATAGTAGTTACAATGTTGGTAGGGTGATAAACATGTTGAAAAAGGGAGTAAAGGACCATAATATAGTGCTGATCTACGTGTCGGATCATGGCTATGGGCTGGGCGAGGACGGCCTATGGGGTCATTCCATGGCCTATGAAGAGGCCAACGAGTATGTTACCAGAGTACCAATGCTGTTATGGTTCTCTAGTGGCTCCGGACAGGGATTCCGCGTCAGTGAAAGCTGTCTGAGGAATAAACTTAGCGAGAAACTCTCCCACGACAATATATTCCACTCTCTACTTGGTCTGTTCAACATAGAGAGTAAACAATACGATAAAAATCTTGACCTATTTAGGAGCTGCAGGATATAGTCGACGGTTGAACATGTCTTCGGTTGTCATGTTTTTGGGTCTGTCTCTGGTGGTTATCCTGCTCTCCGGATTCAGCCGTGGCTATGTCCTCAGGAAATGGTGGCGCGGAGTTAGGAGTCTACGAAGATTGATACACAAACAATGAAACTCTCTGGGTGGATCTTTGACTATAGAGTATAGCCGTAGGATTGTGGTCACTATTCTTACTATTGAGGACAGAGAGAGATGGTGTGAGGCTAACGACAGGGGCCATTTGGTTTTCAAACTCTGGCAGTAATTCGGCTTTGAGTAGTGCTAGGGTATGTTTCCGATGCGCTAGATTTACCTCTGGACCAGGGGACTCATATCTATTCCGCAGAGAAAAAAGTGTCTCTCTGGATCCTGGGATGTGTATCGTCAATGGTCCGCTCCACTGGGAATTTATTGAATTGCGGGGATAGCGGTTTGACAATTTAAATGGTAGTTGTAGTCTGAGGGCGAAACAGGGGGGGTACCGCCTATGAGATTGGAAAAATTGCTTATAAGGACCCTACGGGAGGCTCCAGAGAGTGCAGAGACACTAGGGCACCAGTTCTCCGTAAGGGGTGGTTATGTGCATCAGACAGGGGCAGGCGTATATACCATCAGCCCGCTAGGTCTCAGAGTCCTCAAGAATATAGAGACGATCATGGGTCGAGAGATGAACAAATTAGGTTGCCAAGAGGTGCTTATGCCTGTGGTCTCGCCGGCCAGTCTGTGGATCGAAAGTAATAGATATGATTCTGTGGATGCGCTCCTAAAGTTTAAAACGAGAGGGGGAATAAATAGTGTTCTGAACCCGACTCACGAGGAGATTATCTGTGACTATGTTAGATCATTTCTCCAGAGCTATAGGCAATTGCCGTTTGCACTGTATCAGATGCAGACAAAGTATAGAGATGAGCTGAGAGTGAGAGCCGGTCTGATAAGGTGTCGAGAATTTATAATGAAAGATGCCTATTCTTTCCATAGCTCCGATGGGAGTCTGGAGGAATTCTATGGAGAAATGCTAAAGGCCTATCATCTGATATACAAAAAAGTTGGTCTGGTTGACATCATAGAGGTGGTTGCTCCAGTTGGAGATATGGGAGGTAGGGTGTCCCATGAATTTCAGATGATCAGCCCGATGGGAGAGGATAAAATATATATCTGTGCCTCCTGCGAATACAAATGCAACAGTGAGGCGCTGGAAAATTCTGGGGGAAACGGTGAGAATGTTCTCTGTCCAAAGTGTGGGAAAAAGTTGAGGGAGGCTCGCGGTGTGGAAATTGGTAATATATTTCAGCTAGGAACCAAATACAGCGAGTCAATGAGTGTTTTCTACAGCGATGAAACTGGTGGAAGACGCAACCCGGTGATGGGATGCTATGGAATCGGAATAAGCCGCACCATGGCTTCCATTATGGAACAGCGGTTGGCCGCCGATGCGAATGGCGCGGTGTGGAATATGCTGGTGGCTCCATATAGGGTTCACATTATGACCATAGGGAATTCTGAGAATATTATGTTGACTTCAAGCAAGATTTACCACGGTCTGTGTAGTCTGGGGATAGATACTATCCTTGACGACGGTGAAGAGGGCGCCGGCTCTAAA
The DNA here is from genome assembly GCA_031283795.1 of Rickettsiales bacterium. GTDB lineage: Bacteria > Pseudomonadota > Alphaproteobacteria > Rickettsiales > UBA1997 > CALXRO01. The sequence continues at coordinate 3,315 of JAITBB010000095.1, read as the reverse complement.
TTTGCGAATTCTGATCTCATCGCTGCTCCTATAGTGGTGATTATCTCAAACAGGTGTCTTTCTATGGGCAATGTTGAGCTGAAATACGGCAATGTGAAGGGAGACTACCCAACGAGCATACCAGTGGCTGATATATGTGAAAAGCTGGGTCAATTTATAGAAAATGAACTTGCTCTACTAGAGCGCTAGAGAAATTAAATTCTATAATGGAGGATTAATTTAGGAGAAGGCCTGGGGTCGCGGTATCATAAGCGCTGTGCGCTGTGACTGGCTATTGACGGAGAGCTTATTTTGTTGTATCATTCCTATAGGAACTGTTTGGTCACCCTATGGTGAGAGAACATGTCTGCTTATAATTAATGAAAAAAATTTTTATTCTAATTTCTGTATTTCTATTTATCCAGGAGGCCTGGTCAGGTAAATTACCATGGAGTGTTTCTAGTGTCAGTGTGAACTCTAGCGGTACTGCCATCACCCTTTCAAACGGTGGAGGCTGGGTGCTAAATAGCGGAGCTCCTGTGAGCTTTTTGAGGTACCTGGGAAATCTTTTGGAGTTTCTAGGAGCAGGTATCTCTTCCTTTTTTAAGGTCGTTTTTTGTCATCCCCTAGGGATAAAAACCCCCCTAAAGATAAAAGGTTTTGAAGAGAGTTTTTTTTCCTATGAATATCCTTCCAGTGGAACCAGGCAGGCAATATTTGGAGCCGCTTATGTAGGTACCATTGTTGTGCTTGTGACAGCTATACCTTACCTGGCAGGATTGGGGGCCTACAAGATGCTGGCTGGTACATTTTTGCTGTTCGCTGTGGCTTGTCCTCCATTTTTGGCACATATGAGAGGTATTCCATTCTATCAGCGGATATATTCCCAATCGGATAGATCTCTGGAATTTGGACATTTTGTCCGTGATTCCTTCTGGATCCTGTCGAAAAGATTGTCTGAAGGGGTTCATATAACACCATATGGAGTTGCCATTAGAGGAAAGTTCAGGGATGATGAGATAGTCGGAGACGATGATCTGGAGGTTATTCTGCTCGATAGAAATGGATATTCCATCAGATTCAACAATACAGAAACTGCCAGTTTTGATGATGCTACCTTCGACAGTGTTCTGTTTCATAGTAGAGCGAAGTATGATCCCGACGATTGGCGACTTACATTTCCCAATGGGGATGCCTTCACCCTCAGAGGGAGGAGTTCTTACATGGTAAATGATACTCCTCTTTTCGGGGACTATTTCAAGAATGGCACCAGGTTGTTCGTCGGTTCCCTGAGAGATGCTCTGATAGATAATATGATAGATGGAAATAGGGAAAGTGGGGAGTATAGAGTAAGGATAGGGGTATCTCCAGGAGAACTGTCGATGCAGGGTATGGGGGGAGATGTTTTAGGAATATATGAAAATAGAACGAGGGAGAACGGACAGGCAAAAACCAATGAGGATTTGAAGAAAAAGTTACCATTAAGTGTCTCCAGCATCAGCGTGAACTCCGACAATACTGCTGCCATTGCTCTTTCGAACGGTAACAGCCGGATGGTAAATGGCAAGACTTCCGTAGGTTCCCTGAAGCAGCTGAGAACATATTTCACTTCTTTTGCTAAAATTATTATTGGGTATCCCGCAGAGGTAATACATAGGCGTGGAGGAGTTCATTTTGAGTATCCTCCCTACAGGGTTGAACATAGAGTATATGCGGCTGCTCAGCCGATTGTCCTAGCTATATGTATTTCCGTAGCTTTTCCTGTACTCAATAGTTTATTTGGGTTAGAATTACCGATGTGGGCAAAATTACCAATAATATCAGTCTTTGTCTGTGCATATGTATGGTCATCTTCTGTATTATTCGATTTTGTGGGTAACCAGGATCATTCCTCCTATAGAATACATTTTCAACCTGACGGATCTCTAGAGTTTGGACGTTTTGCCAGCAGTACTCCCATGGTCGCCAATATGAAGTTGTCCGAGGGGGTTCATATAACGCCGGATGGAGTTGCCATTAGAGGAAGGTTCAGGGATAATGAGATAGTCGGAGACGATGATTTGGAAATTATTCTGCTCGATAGAGGCGGATATTCCATTAGATTCAATAATACAGAAACTGCCAGTTTTGATGATGCCACCTTCGACGGTGCTCTGTTCCATGGCAGAGCAAAGTATGATCCCGACGGTTGGCTACTTACATTTCCAAATGGAGATGTCTTTAGAGGGAAAAATTCCTATATGGCGAGTGATATTTTTTCTGGGGTCTATTCCAGGAATGGCACCGGGTCGCTCACCAGTTCTCTGAGAAATGTTCTGATGAAAAATATAGCTGGAGAAGATGGGAGGAAAAATATAGTCGGAGAAGATAGGGGAGAAAATATAGATGGAGCAGAAAAGAGAGTGTATCCGAGAGGACTGCAGGCAGAGGAAGATATTCTGAAAATATATGAAAATAGACTCTCTGGAGTGAATTCTCCAGAGGCCGAAGTGAATGAACGGGAAAACGATGACGACACTGGGAGTGCAGAGTATAGAGATGAGAACGAACAGCCAGAGATAACAGCATTGTCGGATGAAACGGTGGCGGTGATGAAGAATCTGTCTCTAGATGACTCTGAGGGGTTCACAGAGGATGTGTCCAGAGATCTCCGGTTCACGGAGGAGGTATCCGGAGAGAGTGAAGAGACCAGAGGAATTGAAAATAGAGGTGAACAGAGAGAGGTTCAGAATGCTCCGGAGGAAAGTGCCATTTCTCCAGAGAATGTGGATAGGAGAATGGCTAAGGTTCTTTTTTCCAGCTCGAGAGCCATATTCTCGAGAATCACCAGGGAAGTGTTAGCCAATGAGAATAGAACATATCGGGTTGAGATGAGCTATGATGGGCTCAGCTATGATGGCGGATTATCCAGGGTAAATATTGGAGGTGTTTCTCTAGGCTATGGTCTCCTTCTAGAAAGGAACTATTCTCTATCTGTCTTTCTATCTGTCAACAGGCTTAGTGGTTCTCTGGAGGGAGAGGGTCCCAATGATTCGGTCGGAAAACTGAATAGTTCCATGGTAGAGGCTGGAATCCAGGGTAGAATTGGCTCCATAGCTGGTCTATCTGTAAACACTCTTCTCTACTATGGCCATGGTGCCAATGGGACTAGTTCGTCCTCTGGGAAATATAGTTCCCAGGATGTTGGTCTAGCCCTGGAACTGGGCTATAGACTTCATGTCAATGGATTCTATTCTCTGAGACCATCCGTTCGGCTGAGCTATTTGAATTCCAGCATAGCTAGCCATGGTGATATGGCTGGAAGAGAACTAGGCTCTCTGCTGATGAGATATAGTC
>JAITBB010000058.1 GCA_031283795.1 Rickettsiales bacterium | reverse complement strand
AGATAGAATTGGCAGAATTGAAGAAATAGTGGGCAATATCAGAAAATACGAACCTCGGGAAGAAACAAAGAAAATAATATCTCCCTCTCAGTTTTTCAGCTCCGGAGATAGGAACGCCTTCCATGGTAGAGGCCACATTCCGATTCTAAAGGGAAAGGCTGTGCATGGGCTGCTAGAGATCCTGCCGAAGGTGGATCCTAGCCATTGGCATAGGATCTCGGAGACTTACATCGACAGTGCATTCTCTGATTTATCGGTCACTGATCGCGAAGAAGTCAGAGAAATAGTTCCCAGTCTACTAAAAAATGAGAATTTTAGGGAATTTTTTCAGGGAAATTCGAGAGCAGAGGTTTCAATTCTAGGCGAAGTAGACGGGCTGAAGATTTCCGGAAAAATAGACAGAATGATTGAGTTTGATGATAGGGTGGTCCTATTGGACTATAAAAACACCTCCAGAATGTTTAAAGGAGTTGATGATTTGCCAGAGGAGTATGTGAAACAGCTGGAACTGTACAGAAAACTGGTAAAAAAGCTAAATCCATCTAAGACTATCGAATGCTATATATTGACAACGGTCCACGGAGATCTTTTTAAAGTATTCTAAACTTTCTACGGCCTGTTTATAATGTTGGGCGACTGGGGCATTGGCTGAATTTTCTGGGGTGAGATGTGACAACTATGGACCCATCCGACTCCTAGTCCTGGGACTCCTAGGAATGCCATTTACCGCTAACTGCCAAAGAAAAGCGATGGCTCCCACTAGTCTCAGATGTAATGAGCTCAGCAATGTATGTAACTGTATTTGTTTTTTAAAAAAAAGATGCTAGAATTGAGACGAAGGCTCCAATTGTTTGGAGAATTTCATATTTGTTATTTTATTTTTTTATTAAAATAAATAGGAAATATTATATTAACTAAATAAGTCAGGCATGGCTACAGGAAGAGTTAGATGGTTCAATCAGGCTAAGGGTTATGGTTTTATAGAGCCAGATACCGGCGGACCGGATGTGTTCCTACACATTACAGCCCTAGAAAAATCGGGTATAAAGAGTCTAAATGAAAACGATGAAGTTCAATTCGAAGTTGCTAGCAACAGGGGTCGAGTTTCAGCGGTTAATTTGGAAAAATTAGATAGAAAAAAATAGAATAACTTATATTTTTTACTTAATTTGACTGACATCCGGCAGCGGATGTCAGTTTTTGTATTGGTATCAGGCATTCCATCCTACGAATCTTCTGCTCCGGGAATTATCTCTAGAAATCCATATCCGACTTCCCTCTAAGAAGGAGGCGCTAGAATTCTTTTTTGAGGAGGACTAGACCCTAATTAGATCTAGTTATAGAGGGAGTCTATTATACAGTCTGGATTTTCTATGGAAAAAGACCGCCAGACCTGTGGGCGGTTCTAGCGCCTCTCCGTCGGGAGATCCCTCGGCATATTTTTAATTATTTCTCTAGAGCAAAAAGCTACTTCGGTTTCCCGCAGCACTGTTTGTATTTTTTACCGGAGCCGCAGGGACATGGCTCATTTCTTCCCACTCTACCCCAGGTGTCTCTGTTATTTGGGTCAAGCTTTCTATTGGCCCGGGAAACAATGGTCTCCCGTCTGCCGACACCTCTGATTAGACCGGTCCTTTGCCTCTGTGTTAGATTCATTGCGTCAACAAAATCCTGCTCAACCTCATCGGGTTCACCGTCTCCGCTATTTCTAAATTTTACCTGGCCGTTTAGAGTGCTATCCATAGACATCTTTATTTTTGCCAGTACGGATATGGTTTCCTCATCTATGCTGTGCATCAAAGCCTCGAACAGATCATAGGCCTCCTTTTTGAATTCTAGCAGAGGGTCCTTCTGTCCATAGGCTCTAAGACCTATGCTCTGTCGAATCTTGTCCAGAGCATAGAGATGGTCCTTCCAGAGTCTGTCCACCGTGAGCAGGAACACGTGTTTTCGCATTATGCGCACAACATCCTCTCCGTAGGTTTCCAACTTACCGTCAAAGAGTTTTTTAGTCTCTTCGCGAAGGAGATTTAGTATATCCTTGGATTTTGCATCTGGATTATTCCTCATGTGGTCATCCACAGCAAAATTTATTCCATAGATGCGGAAAACCTCATTTTTGAGACCAATCGGATCACAGTCCATCATTTCTGCGCCATGTGGAATAAACAGATTGATCAGCTCATTGTTTTTTGCCTCTATCATGTAGTCGATTTCACTGGATACGGAATTCGAGAACATTATCTCCTTTCTCTGCTCGAAGATGACTCTTCTCTGGGTGTTTACGACATCATCATACTTGAGAACACTCTTTCGTGTCTCATAGTGCATATTTTCAACCTTCTTCTGGGCCTTTTCCAGGGATCTGCTTATCCAGGGGTGAAATATGGCCTCGTCATCCCTCAGGCCCAGCCTTGTCAGCATTCCAGCTAGCTTATCGGAGCCAAATATCCTCATAAGATCATCCTCCAGCGATAGAAAGAATTTAGACATGCCGATATCACCCTGCCTTCCCGAACGGCCTCGCAGCTGGTTGTCTATTCTCCTACTCTCATGTCTCTCTGTACCAAGTATGTACAGGCCTCCAGCATCTATGACAATTTGTTTTTCTGTTTTATTTTTCTCCAGGACTTTCTCCACTAGAGATCTTTTCTGTTCGGCATTTAGATTTTCATCATTCTCGATGTCGCGGATTTCAAAGTCCACAGAGCCGCCTAGTTTAATGTCTGTACCCCTTCCGGCCATATTGGTGGCTATGGTGACCATTGATGGTCTACCGGCCTGGGCTATTATGTAGGCCTCCTTCTCATGGTATTTAGCGTTTAGCACATTGTGGGGGATGTTGGCCTCCTTCAGCAACCTAGACAGTTTCTCAGACTTCTCAATGCTCACGGTTCCAGCCAGAATGGGTTGCCTCCTCATATGGCATTCCTTTATCTGTTCCACTATTGCATTGTATTTCGCTTTTTCGGTTTTATAGATTACATCATCCTCATCCCTTCTATTAATCGGAACATTAGTTGGTATCTCTAGGGTCTTTAGATTGTATATGTACTCGAATTCTTCGGCCTCGGTTGCAGCCGTTCCGGTCATTCCGGCTAGTTTTGGATACATTCTAAAGTAGTTCTGATAGGTAATGCTGGCTAGAGTTTGGTTCTCATTTTGGATCTTGACCATCTCCTTTGCCTCCAGCGCCTGATGAAGCCCATCGGAGAATCTCCTGCCGTCCATTATTCTACCGGTGAACTCATCCACCAGTAGAACCTGACCATTTTTAACCATGTAGTCTACATCATTTTTAAAGAGTTTATGTGCCTTAAGGGCTTGATTCACATGGTGCACTATGTTTATGTATTTCATGTCATAGAGATTGTCATTGGCCGCTATCAAATCACTGTCCTGTAGACATTTTTCTATATATTCCGTGCCCTCTTCGGTCAGAACAACGGTTCTCTCCTTCT
>JAITBB010000057.1 GCA_031283795.1 Rickettsiales bacterium | reverse complement strand
CGAGACCATTACCCATGATCCTCGCATCGGTTCCGGAGAGTTTTAACTTTCCTAATAGGCTATTCTTTATACTCAGTGCAACCCGTTTTCCCCTTGTTTCATCATGTACAGAATATACTGTCTTGAAACAACCACAGCCAATTTCAAAGACTGGTTCGCCGTTTATACTCAACCTATTTTGGTCTACGCACATATCTTTTAGAGAGCCAAAAAGATTAGGATGTTTCTTACTAATTACTTCTAATGAGATAAGATCTTCCCACATTTTAGAATACAATCCCGCTCTATTAAAATTTTCCTCTGACATATGACCAACTCTATTTTTTTGCTCCTAATCTAGCGGACACACCAAACCCGTATATCTACTAGGAGAGATAAACATCCATCTAGACAGATTATACCATATTAATATGGTAAATGCAAGATGAGATGGATACACAGATGTTAAAATATATTGAATAAAAAGTTAATATGTTGTATCATGGATGTGAAGATAATTTTTTATGGAAAAAAGATGAAAAATTTTTATAGAACCGTCCTGCCGATACTCGCGATTTCGGTATCGATTGCAGGAAAAGGCCAGGCCAATATTGGTGAACTTGCACTGAAGACACTAGAAAAGGCAGTGGGCGGTGGTGTGTTCAGTACGAGCCTATACACCTCAAGGAGGATACCAGACGCAGATGATCCTGGAGAGGAGGAAGAGAGTCTGGCGACAAAGATACGCGACAGCTTTATCAGTGGAGCCACTGCCGGTGTAATAAGTCGTGCGGTATCCGATATAGTGACTAGTCCATTCAAGAGAGTACACCCTGTGCCATCCATAGGGACACTATCCCTGGAGTCCACAGAGAACTATGGTACCACTGCCCCTATAGGATCCATCGACGAGATGACTGGGAGCCAAGCCGTTCAATTAATCAGAACAGCCGATCTGTCTAGACCAATTGAATCGCCGTTTAGCACAATGGTGGTAGAGTCAATGGGGGGAGGAGGCTTTATTATGACGGACAGCCTTATGCCAAGAATTCGTGGCACTAGCAGCGCGACAGATGGTGCAAAAAATCTATCCGGACGGGCTCTGGTGGAGGAGAAATTTGACGACTGGTTTCTACATGGAGCAGTTCCAAACTCTGTTGCCTATGTGGGAGCAACCACAGCCAATTACCTGTTTGAAGGCCTAGGAAAACCAACGTTGGCTGGAACGGCAAATTTTGCCCAGGGAGCTGTTGAGGCAGCAGTCGAAGGAGCAGCCTATAATGCCATTAGTAATCTCCTGCCATCCTCTGACATTTTTGATCCAAAACCAAGAGAATATGGATGGAACCTGGATACTGGAAAGGCTATATCCTGGAGATTTACACGAGGAGCTATATGTAATGGTGGCGCTTTTCTTGTCAAGAGTGCGATATCTAGAGGTTTTGGTCTCCTGGTCAATGGTTTATTCTGGTCAGCGAAAGCCCTATCCCACTCGATATTCAGGGCAAGAACTGCCGGCATCCTCAGGAGAACGTAGGGGACAAATCCTTTTTGTCTAATCCCTTGTATTTCACAAAACAGTCACTATATAACACCGAGGTTTACTAATTTTAAAGATCATTGGAGATATGAAGATAAAACCATTGCAGGATAGGATTCTGGTGAAAAGGGAGGATGCTGAAGAGAAAACATCTGGAGGCATAATAATCCCGGATACTTCAAAGGAGAAGCCCTCAAGGGGCGTAGTCGTAGCCGTTGGAACCGGAGCTAGGAACGATAAAGGGGAAATTATTCCCATGACTCTAAAGGTTGGAGATAAGGTATTCTTCACGAAGTGGGGTGGAACGGAACTGAAGGTTGACAACGAGGAACTTCTGATCATGAAGGAATCGGATATTTTAGCAACTATAGAATAGGTTTTGTATATGACAGCAAAAGAAATTAAATTTGGTTCCGATGTCAGAACCAGGATACTGAATGGAGTCAATATCCTGGCCGATGCCGTTGGTGGCACCCTTGGTCCCAAGGGTAGAAACGTTGTCCTGGAAAAGTCCTTTGGAGCTCCCAGAATCACTAAGGATGGGGTAACCGTAGCAAAGGAGATTGAGCTCAGAGATAGGTTCGAAAATCTGGGAGCTCAGGCAATTAAAGAGGTTGCGAGTAAGACGAATGATCTGGCCGGGGATGGCACAACAACGTCGACGGTTCTGGCACAAACCATTTTTGCAGAGGGAGTTAAAGCCGTGGCTGCCGGACTAAACCCGATGGACATTAAGAGGGGTATAGATAAGGCTATAGCAGAATCTGTGGCGGAAATAAGGGGCGCAAGTAAGAAAATTTCCTCCAGAGAGGAGATAATGCAGGTTGGTACAATCTCTGCTAACGGAGACCGGGAAATCGGCTCTAAAATAGCTGATGCTATGGAAAAAGTTGGTCCAAATAGTCCAATAACCGTCGAAGAGGCTAAGGGGCTAGAATTTGAGGTTGAGGTGGTAGAGGGTATGAACTTCGATAGAGGCTATCTGTCGCCGTACTTTGTGACAGATACGGAGAAGATGAATGTCATTCTGGAAAACCCATTTATTCTCCTCTTCGATAAGAAAATATCAACACTACAGCCGATGATAAAGGTTTTAGAGGCCGTCGCTCAGAGCGGTAGGCCATTACTTATGATTGCCGAGGATGTCGAGGGTGAGGCTTTGGCTGCCCTCGTGGTAAACAAACTCCGAGGTGGTCTGAAGGTCTGTGCCGTTAAGGCTCCGGGCTTTGGAGACAGAAGAAAAGCCATGCTGGAGGATATAGCAGTGCTAACCGCTGGCCAGGTTATTTCCGAAGAAATAGGCTTTAAGCTCGAGAATGTGGAACTGGCAAATCTTGGAAGAGCCAAGAAAGTTGTCATCACTAAGGATGACACCACCCTAGTGGATGGTGCCGGCAAGAAGGAAGAGGTTGAGGCCAGGTGTAGCAACATCAAAAATCAGATAGAGAGCACCACATCGGACTATGACAAAGAAAAACTCCAGGAAAGGCTCGCTAAACTTTCCGGAGGTGTGGCAATACTCAAAGTTGGTGGCGCTACGGAGGTTGAGGTTAAAGAAAAGAAGGATAGGGTTGAAGATGCTCTAGCCGCCACAAGAGCTGCCGTTGAGGAGGGAATAGTGGCTGGAGGTGGTGCTACCTATGTCCACATAGCGGCAAAAATTAGAGATCTCAAAGGCGAAAATGAATCCCAGAATATGGGTATCAGAATAGTCCACAGAGCTCTGCAAACTCCAACGAAGCGGATAGTGGAAAACTCTGGAGTGGAGGGATCCGTAGTTATAAATAAGATCCTAGAGAACAACTCCATAGAATTCGGCTATGATGCCCAGAAGGAGATTTATGGCGATATGGTAAAATTTGGCATAGTCGATCCTACCAAGGTAACCAGAATAGCCCTCGAGGGAGCGGCCTCCATATCCAGTCTCCTGCTAAGCACGGAGTGTGCCATTGTAGAACTCAAGGAGGAACACAGCTGTAACTGTGGCTCTGGAAGAGGGGCTATGGGTGGCGGCATGGGAGAAATGGACTACTAGAGAGAAAAAACCAGAGTTGATCTCCCTAGAATCTAACTAGGGAGATCAACCTGATCCAACCCAGTGTAGAGGAGGGACAGATGAGAGATATGTTTTAGAGTAGAGAATAGAGAGTGCCACCTGCCAGGTGGATTGGCGCTCCGGGGTGGGGAAAATTAGGAGACGCCAGCTGGCGTGCTGAAAATTTCTCAAAACGGGGAGTCTATCTCAAAGAAATAATGGTCAGGAGAGAAAGCGTCTACAGAAACTTTTTCTATGGTAATTCTCTACGAGGCCATGGCGCTCTATAGCCTCCAGGTGTTCCCTGGTAGCATAGCCCTTATTTTTTCTCCAGCCATAGTGGGGATGTTTTACATCCATAAAATCCAACTCCCAGTCCCTCAGAACCTTTGCCACTACAGAGGCACAGGCTATTGAGTAGCTTTTCCCATCCCCCTTCACTATAGCCAGAGCATGGGCACTGATGTCGGGAACGAAGTCACCATCCACCAGAACAGTATCTATTCTAGCGTCATACTTTAGGGTACACTCTAGAAAGGCAAGAGCCATAGCAACCTTTGTGGCATTGCGCACGTTTATCCTATCTACCTCCTCCGGCTCAACAATACCGATGCCATAGCGAAGAAGTCCATTCCTTTCCAATTCTAGGACCTCATTGAATATTCTCTCCCTCCCCACCCTAGAAATTTTTTTAGAGTCATCCACCCTCTGTGGATACCTCACCCTATCCAGCACAACGCAGGCTGCGTATACCGGGCCACAGAGGGGTCCTCTCCCAACCTCATCTATGCCAGCCACAATCCCTGGGAAGCCATTCTCTAGATCAAATGTTGGCATATCTACAGTGTCCTAACTATGACTATAGCTTCACCCCCTGGATTGGTTTGTCAATCTGGATTCCGTGGGACCTATGAAAAGCACGCACCCGGCACCGGATTGCACTAGTGCCCTATGCGAAAGATCAAGTGTCTCCAAAAATTATTGGACAAATCCACCTGGACACTATGGAACAAGGGCGAATCATGGTATAGGAATAGAACTTGCTTATTGATTTTATTAATCGACTTAATATACTCCATCCCATGAGAATTTGTAGATTGTTATGAAATTCGTGCGCATAATATTGATTGCCCTTCTGATGGGCCTGTGCTTTGTCCTAGGAGTCGAGTATGAACGTCTAGCTAGCAAAAGAGCAGTTCCTCAATTTCCCATTAGAGTAGTCAAGGATAAGAAGGAAACAACAGAATCCACAAAAAAACCTGGAGAGAATGGGATAGACAACGCTGGCGTTTTCGAGGGCGAGCCTGGTACGGCTGGTAACAATGGAATAGATTCGGGCAAGTTGTATGGTGGTGAGGGTGAATTGATAGATGAAGTTCCACTCATTGACGAGGTTCCAATGGTTATAGTGCCGGACGAAAATGAAGAGATTCCAGCCACAGTTGATTCCAATGGTCAGAGTGTCGGCAGTGAAAATGGAATTCCGAATGGTGTAGCTCCAGGGGCAATCCCTGGTACCGAAACCACAGTTCCACCGACCCACGGTGTCATGGAAACAAACACGGATGTGACGAGCACCAAACCTGGAAACGGTGAAAACATAAACTCGACTCCAGCCACCGGGGAACAACAACCAGTTCCACAGCAGGGACATGGCACTACCATTCCGGCTGATCTGGAGAATATGTCCCCTCCTGGACATGAGACCACTACAAAGCCTGGCAAAAACAAGGGAAAGACGAAAAAGTGAGGATGACATTTGGAACTCTGAGAGAGGTTGCTGTGACCAGGAGGCGCTGTGCCGGATACGATATTCGCTCCGCTAACCATCCGAGGTAGGTGCAGCGTATATCTGATACGGATATCCGGAAATGGGGTGTCCCGGTGTCTGGAGCAGCTTGGTGTCAGAAAGAAATTAGAACATAGAAGAGCAACGCGCTGTCTTCTCAGAGACAGAAATGGGCGAGAACTTGATGAGGCGCTGTGCGTATTTTTTCAGGGTCCCGGAAGCTTCACAGGGGAAGATCTCTGTGAGATCGGACTACACTGCTCAAAGCATATCATAGAAGAGGTAACCTCTCTGCTGGGCGCCATCGACGGAGTAAGACTAGCGGAGAGGGGTGAATTTTCCAGAAGAGCCTTTCTTAATGGTAAACTCGACCTACTGCAGACGGAGGCCATAGCCGATCTGATAGATTCCGAGACAGAACTGCAGCATAGAAAAGCCATTGAACAGCTCAGGGGCAAAAATTCCGGTGCATTTGAGAAACTCAGGGAAAAGATAGTGCATATTAGTGGTACCCTCGAGGTCTTTCTGGATTTTCCAGAGGAGAACATCGGATCCGATGTCATTGGAGACAT
>JAITBB010000031.1 GCA_031283795.1 Rickettsiales bacterium | reverse complement strand
TACCACATTGAACATGAGAAACAGAAAGCTCATCATCATTCCGAACAGAAAGGAACCGATGCCACCAATTATTTTGCTAACTATGCCGTCGCTCTTGAAGAACATACCTGGCACAAGCATAATGGCGCTATATATGAGAATATTGGGAGCCATGTTGTTTGTGGAATAGCCAAGATACTTGATCAACTTGCAGTCCAGTGTATCAAAAAGAGCTAGGTAGTTCTTGTTTTCCTCATACTCCGTGGAGTCGAAATAACAGCCATCGTAGTTCTTACTCCACAGAGTTCCGCTGACCACCTCCATGCGTATTTTTTCACTGGTACCTTTGTTATACTTGTCGATAAAGTATATGAGCTGTGAAATTTCCTGATTGTTGGAGATGACAATATTTTTTTCGATTTGCCCCTCGTATTTCTTCTTCTTTATAAATATTTTGGTTGCCTCATCCATGTTCGAATCTACTTCATAGTTGCTATAGAACCCCTTTTCACATTTTTTTGTAATGTTATCTCTTCTGGAGTAGTGTATATTATTGAATATATCGTATTTATAGCAGAGCAGGATTTCCTCGCTCTCCAGAGTTACCGAGTTTTTCTCCAATACCTTTATGACAACATTCTGACCATCTTCGAGGTTTAGCATCTGATTTTTAGGATTTTTCAAGATCTTGATAAACATTCTGCTGACAAAGCTATAGCTTGCCGTTGAGAAATTCAGAAGGTAATTGTATGCTCCCTGCTGCCAGCCATTATAGAATATTAGCCACATCACCACAGCAAACTTGAACACAGGGAAGACCATCTTCATTATGTTTTCCGGTTTGACGAGATTATCTAAATTTCCCATCAGAAGCTGTTTGTAAAAGTAAATGACCATAAACAGCGCGAGGGCAGCCTTTATTATACGTATGAAATATCTCTGAATCCTCAGGAAAGGATTGTAACTTGGCGGTAGTTCTTGATTCTTGATGATAAATTTATCCTCTATTTTCCTGTATCTGCCGTCGAAAAAGGCTTTATTTCCCAGCGCAACTTGTTCTCTAACCGTTTCTTCACTATCCGTACCGCAATAGCCTGCTCTATTCGGCTCCTCTCCAGTTTCGCAGAGACTACTCCCGGCAATTCCAGATATCAGATTCTTTAAACTTTCGAAAACGCATTCCACTATGGGAGCAGAGAGTTGTCTCGGCAGACCACCGCCATTATCCTGTAAAATGTTCCTGGAGTTGCTGGTTGTGCCATTGCAGGATGAATCCAGGAACAGAGAGGTGACTACGTAGCTATCGTTATATTCCTCCTCTCTCTCTACCTCTACACAGTGGGCTCTGTACTGGCAAAAGTTCTTAACTTTCCCAAAGGCACTAGATTTCAAATAGTTGGCCTCCTCTACCGTGAGGTTAAACTGGCCGGTGGTTTCCGTCATACTATCGGTAGAAAAGCCACAGGACCGTTTTTTTGTATTGTTCTCACCGTTTTCTTTAAAGGTTTCCGTAAATGGTTTTTTTACGATGTTACCACTACTATCTGCATAGCCATCAAAGTTGTATATTGTCTCAAAATCTCCAACATTAAAGCCCTTCATGTCCTTTTTAACCATGTTATAGGTATAGGCGGCAAATTGTCTGCCTCCTGTACTGAACATCTCTTTGTATTTCTTTCTAAGGTTCTCGGAAAACAGCCCCTCTTCACAGATTGTCTTGTTAAAATGAGTAGCCTCCCTCGTGAGCATGCTGTCCGAATCTCGATAGTCTGTGAAGTAGTCAGAATCACAATAGCTAGCCCTATAATTGAGACCTGCATTTAGCTTAAAATCGTAGGGACACATATTATTGCTAAACACACAGACATGGTCGGTATTTTTCTTTTTACCAGCCTCAAACTCTATATCACCGAGCTTACAGGTGGCCTTATCAACGTCGGAATTGCGTTTTTGTAGAAATAGAAACAGATTTGAGACGACTACATCACCGGCATAGCCATCCACAACATTCGAAAAGCAGAATGTGCCATCACTTACACCGTTTTTGCTTCCATCGTGGAGACAGACCAGATGCTTGCTCCTGTATCTACAGCATTTTCTGGCTTCGATGAATGCCGTCTGACAGGCTTTGCTGTATTTTGTGCCGTCAACGAGATAGTACCATTTTCCATCCTCCCCCAGAACACTTTTTTTCGCCGCCACCATTTCATCATCGGAGGAGAAAGCTGACCCAGGCAGAAAACAGTCGCCAACTCCATCGTACATGAATCTATTGCAGGCAAAATTGGCCTTCTCGTTTCCCCGCATGTAGTATCTCTGGAAAATACCATTAAAGCCTTTCTGCTCCTCTGTTCTTGGATCTATGCAGTATGTGATGTCATAGTTTATGGCCATGGTTCTATTGTCACCGGATCCAAATCCCTCCTCGGGCTTCTTTTCGTTACTGTCTGATAGTGATATGTGTTCCCTTCCCCCGTATATGTATTCCCTGAATGTCTGATTTGTTATTTCCTTCTTGGCGGATGGTGATTTTTCAATCTGGTCAACTACGTATTTGTAGTGAGAGTTCTCATAACCACCTCTGACCCAGTATTTCTTATCTTCAGTCTCCTTATAGCTGAGCCAATCATGGCCACAGAATTTGTATTTCTTCAAACCCTCCTTTGCCTTGTTGAAACTGGCAGTAGAGGTAGCTGCTATGTAGATCATGGAGAATAGCTTGACGGCAGATATAGCGCCGATCCTAGTGGCGAAGCAGGCCCAATTTTGACTTGCTATATCAACGGCAAT
>JAITBB010000029.1 GCA_031283795.1 Rickettsiales bacterium | reverse complement strand
AAACCTCCAACTACCCTAGTTACTTCGTCTCTAATGGCTTGTTTGGTATTATTCAACTTATCAGCTATTACTTTTTTCTTCTCATCTTTTTCTAGTTTCGCACCAAGCTCCTTAGCAGACGGTTCTTCAGGTAATTGTTTGGTTGTTTTTATTATTATATAATTATTGTCTTCTTCCTCATCCCCAACAGTATCTCCATCACCAGTATCTTCCTCACCAGTATCTCCCTCACTAACGATATTAGAAGCATCCATTTGATCTTCGCCCAATTCGTCGTCGGCATCTTCAACGGAACCCCTGCTGCCACCATCTTTCTCTTTATAAGTTCCTGAGTTAGTACTGGAGTTAGTACTGGAGGTAGTACTGGAGGTAGTACTGGAGGTAGTTGGGGTTCCAATAGGATTGACAAAGGGGCTTGATGGGCTTGATGGGCTTGATGGGCTTGATGGGGGACTAAAAGATTTTTCTATAATCCCAGACACATTACCCTTAATTTCTACATTTGAATCTCCATTTGTATCAGACATGTGCTATTCCCTATAGTTTTTTACTTTTGCTAGATGATACCAATTTAATAATAAAAAGCAAGGAACTATGATCCGAGAATCTCAGAAGGAACCAGAAAATATGTTACGTTAAAAATAAAAATTATTATTTTTACATAAATATGGAAAAACAACCCAATATTGATGTCAATAGATGTCCTCGCCAATAAAGTATTTTTTACTCCTTGTAATGAAACTATTTTCGACTAGGATCGTGACCATCGTATTATTTAACCTGGTATCATGAACAAGATTCTTCTTTTGCCGATAATAAGGGATAAAGTGGCAACAGCCTTCAGAAAAGCCGGAGAAGGCTCCCTGTCGGCCTTCTATAAAACCTTTGGAACCGTAGAGCTGGAGGAGGGTCAGGAGAAGGACTACAGCAGGATGGAGGATGTGATAAAGAGCACCATGGCAAAAATGGGTCTGACAAAGGTTCTGGAGGAATTCATAAAGATATCTCTGGACAAGAAAATAGAGAGAGACACTAAGGTGAGTTCGAAGATTTCCATACAGGAGTACATAGATAAGCAGGACTGGAGAATAAACGCCAACGCCAACATGGGCTATAGCAGTGCCGGATTGATCAGCAACATATCTGGGAAACTTACGGCCAACTATTGGCTGGACAATGTCTATTCGGAGGAGGAGGGAGTTGCCCACAGAGATGGAGATTACCATATCCACGATCTCGATTGCCTGACCGGCTACTGCGCCGGCTGGTCTCTGAGAGCTCTGCTGGATGAGGGTTTCAATGGAGTAAGGGGTAGGGTTTCCGCCGAACCGCCAAGTCATTTTAGAACCGCCCTTGGGCAGATGGCAAATTTCATGGGAATACTCCAGTCCGAGTGGGCCGGAGCTCAGGCTTTTTCATCCTTTGACACCTATCTGGCCCCCTATGTCTTCAAGGATGGTCTAAACCTAAGAGAAATAAGGGAGGCGGTCACGAGTTTCATATACAACCTAAATGTGCCGGCTCGCTGGGGCCAGTCTCCGTTCACCAATGTGACCATGGACTTCACAGTTCCGAAGGACCTGCTGGACCAGATACCGACCCGTGGCGGGGTACACCTGTTCAGAGGAATCGATGATAAGACCCTTCTGGAAAAGGCGAGGGGGAGAGGAGTTAATTCTCTGGAAGATATGACCTATAGACATTTCCAGAAGGAACTGGAGATGATAGACATGGCCTACTACGAGATCATGACCAGGGGCGATAGAGATGGACAGCCATTCACCTTCCCTATACCAACGGTAAACATAACGGAAGATTTTAACTGGGACACCGAGGCTGCCAATGCCCTGTTTGAGAATACGGCAAAGGTCGGCAGCTCCTACTTCCAGAATTTCATCGGAAGCCAATACATGAAAAATGAAAATGGGGAAACTGTTCCAAATCCCGAGGCCTACAAGCCCCACGCCGTAAGGAGTATGTGTTGTAGACTACAGCTGGATCTCAGAGAGTTGTTAAAGAGGGGAAATGGCCTCTTCGGCTCAGCCGAAATGACTGGGTCGATAGGCGTGGTCACAATAAATATGGCTAGACTCGGCTATCTATGCAAGGATAATAAGGAGGCTCTACTATTTAGACTCGCCAGACTGATGGATTTGGCAAAATCTACCCTTGAGAAGAAGAGAGTGTTCGTTCAGGAACTCTATGATAGAGGCTTCTATCCCTACACAAGAAGGTATCTGAAGGGATTCAAAAATCACTTTAGTACCATAGGCATTAATGGAATGAACGAAATGATTAGAAACTTTACCCACGATACCGCCGACATAACATCGGCCTATGGCATGGGCTTTAGCATAGAGATTCTCGAGTTCATACGCAATAAGCTGAAAAAGTATCAGGAAGAAACGGGCAATCTGTATAATCTAGAGGCTACACCGGCCGAAGGCACGACCTATAGGTTCGCGAAGATAGATAAGAAAAGGTTCCCAGACATCATACAGGCCGGCTACGATGAACACATCTACTATACAAACAGCAGCCAGGTCCCAGCAAACTATACCGATGACCCATTCGAGGCTCTAGATCTGCAGAACGATCTGCAGTGTAAGTACACTGGTGGCACCGTACTGCATCTCTATATGAGTGAGAGACTGCCCGATGGAGAGGCGGCGAAAAACCTTGTCAGAAAAGTTCTGACAAACTATAAGTTACCCTATATAACCATAACTCCAGTATTCTCCGTCTGTACAACCCATGGCTATCTCAATGGAGAACAGCACATATGTCCCCAGTGCAACAAGAAGACCCAGGTCTGGACCAGGGTTATGGGCTATCATCGCCCACTGGACAGTTTCAACATCGGTAAAAAGGGGGAACACACCGAAAGGGTACTTTTCAAGCTGTGTGACTAGGCCATTCCCTTTGGCAGAGATTCTAGGTCTTGTCGTGGTCCAGCCCAGCAGAGTCGACAGGTTGGCCTAGTGGGGGAAGATATTTCTCTATATGTGCACTATCCGTTCTGCGGATCAAAGTGTCCCTACTGCGACTTTAACTCCTATAGAGTGGGGAGTACTGATGTGAATAGTTTCCTAGAAGCCTATACCAGAGAGATTACCCACTACTCGGAGATTCTGGGAAACAGAGTTGTGAACACAGTGTTCTTTGGAGGAGGAACTCCCTCTCTAATGTCCGCTAACTTTCTGGGAACAATTCTCAACACGATAGACAGGTCATTTAGACTGGTCGAAAAGGCAGAGATATCTCTAGAGGCCAACCCAACAAAGTTCGAATCAGGTAAATTCGAAGAATTTAGATCCCTGGGAGTCAACAGACTCTCGATCGGTGTCCAATCCATGGACAACCAAAATCTAAAATTTCTCGGGAGGAGCCATGGCAGAGGGGAGATTCTGAAGGCAATAGACGTAGCGCAGGAGCGTTTCGGTGACCGCTATTCCATAGACATGATCTATGCCCTGCCGGAGCAGAGACTCCAGAAATGGCTAAAGGAGCTGAACGAAGCGACAATTCTCTCCCCAAACCATCTATCTCTGTACCAGTTAACCATCGAACCGGAGACAGAGTTCCACAGGAGAGGGGTCAAATCTCTGGAGGAAGAGGAAGCGGCAGAGATGTACAGAGTGACCGGCGAGTTCCTAGAATCTAGAGGCATCCATCTCTATGAAATTTCCAACTATGCCAGAGAGGGCTATGAGTGCCACCATAACCTGAACTACTGGAACAGTGGCGAGTGGCTAGGCATTGGAGCTGGAGCCCATAGTAGATTGTGCTTCGATGATAGATTCGCTGGTGGGTATAGGCTGAGAAGTGCCCTAGAGAACATAAAGAACCCCCTAGATTGGCAACGGAGCGTCATGAAGTATGGCCATGGGAGTAGAGTCGTGGACAGTCTGTCCAGAGAGGAGTTCATCGAAGAAATTCTGCTGATGGGTTTACGTCTGAGGAGCGGCATAGCTCTGGAGAATGTGAAAAAATACCTAGCTCTGGGGTCCGGTGGCATCCTGGAGCTGCTAGCCGGTAATTACGAATACCTTGTGGAGAAGAAGTATATTGAAGTTTCGAATGATGGGATTAGAGTTTCACCAGAGCATCTTCGGATTCTGGATTCTATTCTGGAAAGAATTCTGTGAGCAGGGACCAGATTACGGTTTTATAATCGGTTTGCGCTATGAGAATTGGTGAACTTCTAGAGAAAAAGGTACTGATATGGGGCTATGGGCTGGAGGGCAGGTCAGCGCTAGAATTTCTTCTGGGACATGGCGCCAAAGAGGAAATAATTGTTGCCACCAATGCGGGTACCGACGAGAAAATCAAAGGAGCAAGATTTATCGAAGAAAGACAGATCCTGGAGCAGAACTTTGATGTTCTGATAAAGTCACCGGGTGTGTCATTCTATAGAGAGGAAATAGCAGCTCTTCTGAACAGAGGTGTCACTGTAACATCGATTCTAAATATACTGCTGGCAGAGACTGCGGGTAGAGGATATCCAAAGACCATAGGTATAACTGGAACAAAGGGCAAGAGCACTACGGCATTGGTCTGCTACAGTATGTTAAAATCTCTGGGAGCGAGAACCCTGATGCTGGGAAACATGGGAATCTCTCTCCTAGAGCCGCTGGATTCTCTGGATAGCTATGACTATCTGGTGCTGGAGCTATCAAGCTGTCAACTAACAAATATCCTCCATAGAATGGACTATGGAATACTGCTTAATCTTTTCCCCGAACATATAGATTGGCATATTAGTCACGAAAACTATTTTAGAGATAAGTTGAAAATACTAGAGTATAGCGAGAAATGTTTTCTGAACCATGCCGATCCCATAACTCTAAAATATGTTAACGAGGGGAAACATAAATATTTCTTCAATGACATGGACTCTTTCCATCTGGAGGGGAACTTTCTGTGCTATGCTAGAAGTAAACTGGCATACACCAGATCCTTCGGCAACATACGGGGATCACATGTATTTACGAACATATGTGCACCACTGGCCGTGATTCGAGAGGAGGGGCTAGATGTGGCCCGTGCATTGGAAAGTCTGAGAGATTTTAAAACTCTGCCACACAGACTGGAGGTTTTCTATGACGATAGAAAGACTA
>JAITBB010000082.1 GCA_031283795.1 Rickettsiales bacterium | reverse complement strand
CTACATACTGATTCGCATCATCTATATAGGCATCCGACGGAACGAAAACTACCACTTCCTCGCCTCTTCCGTTTTCAGTCAACAGTCTAGTGATACTCGCAATGGCTGCTGCCGTGTTGCGAGCCTCTGGCTCCAGGAGTATCAGTGACTCCCCCAGATTATTCTTTGCGATTTCCTCCTCCAATAGATGTCTATGGGCAATATTAGCCAGAATAATGGGCTTCTGGAAGATTGCGAGGTTCTCAAATCTTTTGAGTGTACCGGAGAAGAGAGTCTCATGGTCTATCAATTCTATGAACTGCTTCGGCCTATTCTTTCTGGACAGTGGCCATAGCCTAGTGCCACTCCCCCCTGATAGTATTATTGGTATAATCATGATTTATCCTACTCCATTGTCTAATGCAGATAAACTATATTTTCTTTTTATCAAGATAAAATGTCAGCACCGGAATGCCGGATCCACCGCGAAAACATACCATAGAAGTGGCCCTGGTCCCCTCGGAAATTGCTTACTCTCCAGAGCTCCTGCCAATGGCCCGGCTACTCTCCGGGATGCCACCGGGGTTGGAAGAAAATCGGGTCCGGAACTAGCTGGCAGACTGCTTTTCCAGTCTGGGGAAAAATACTCCGGGTCTAGCCAATTTCTGCTCCGGGATACGACCTGTGCCGTCATAGAGGCTGCTAAACGCTCTGTTGGTAACGGAAAAGTGATCTAAGATCTTTTTCGCTATTGCCGGACAGAGTATCTGGAGCAGAATGGCTACTCTGAATATGTCCTGAATTTCCTGTCTGAGTATGTCCAGCATCCTGTCCATTTTTCCTTCTTTTCCCAGGTTCCATGGAGCTGTTCGCTCCAGATGACCATTCGCCTCTGTGGATATGTTCATCATCAGGTCTCTATAGCCGATATAGTCGAATTTATTTAGAGTTTCATCGATCAGCAAATTTTTCATCCTCTCCCAGGGTATGATTCTTATCTCGTCCAACTTCCCACCAAAATTTTTATCTAGCATTGTCAACACTCGATGTATCAGGTTCCCCACATTGTTAACTAGCTCGACATTGATTCTCTTTATAAACCTCGATCTGGAATAGTCTCCATCGGCACCAAAGGGTATTTCTGTAGCAAGATAATATTTTAAATAGTCGATAGCCTCATCCTTTCCGATGCCAAATTCCCCAACGAGAAACTCCACCTCCTCTCGAGCACTCAGAGTATTGCCCAGAGACTTTGACATTTTCTTGCCATCTCGGGTCCACCAGCCGTGTGCAAAAACCACCGCTGGAAGTATTTTACCGGCCAGAACATCCCCTATTTCTAATCCGCTGATCTCATCAACTCTGTACTCCAGGGCCATCAGGAACGCAGGCCAGTACACGGTGTGAAACCTCAGAATGTCTTTGCCGACCATATGTATGACGTGCCCGTCTCTCCAGAATCTATCGAGCTTGTCCAGACTCCGGGGGGCAGACTGGTAGTTGAAGAGAGCATCAAGCCAAACATAGACTACGTGCTTCTCTCCATCACTGATGCCGTCTATCCAGTTCCTGTCGCTGATGAGTTCCCCTCCGGCATTGTCGCAGGGGATCTTAATTCCCCAGGAGAAGTTGTTCCTAGAAATTGAGAGGTCCTTCAGATATCCCTCTCTGTAGGATTCGGTTTCCAGTTCCCTAATACCTCTGCCACTGACGAAGGCTACAACCTCGTTTTTTCTGAAGGATGGTTGGATAAAATCTATAGCACCATAGAGGTCCAGCAGGATTTTTTGAAATTTACTGAGTTTGAAGAAATAACTTTCCTCTTCCCTCCACTCCACAGTTTTACCCAGGGTTGTTCTAAACTCTCCCTCGGCTGATTTTACAAGATCACTCTCTGTATAGTACGCCTCATCGCTGACACAGTACCACCCGGAATATTTTCCCCTGTATATCCAACCGTTTTCAACTAGTTTTCTCCAAACGTTCTGAACGAACAACCGGTGTCTCTCCTCGGTTGTTCTTATGAAGTCACTATAGTCAAATTTCATATATTCGTTCATCTCGGCAAATTTTCCAGCCATCATATCCACAAATTGTTGCTCACCCATACCGGCTGCCTCGGCGGACTGCTGTATCTTCTGACCATGCTCGTCGGTGCCGGTTAGGAACCACGTGTCTCTGCCATTCAGTCTGTTAAATCTACACATTATATCGGCCATCAGAGTGGTATAGATCCCTCCGATATGGGGCTCCGAATTAACATAGTATATTGGTGTTGTTATATAGACGCTAGTCATCGTATCTTCACTTTTGTTAATCATATAGTATGTTGACTCCTTACTATTTCTGGGAAATATTCTACAGCTGGACTGTGCCACTCCTCATTTCTCTGTTCCACAGCTTTGATAGATCGTACTTTCTTCTATCTTCCTCGGTGAACAGGTGTAACATAATATTTCCCAAATCCAGAACAATCCAGCCGCTGTTCCTCCCCTCTGGGACCCCTACGGCGATCTCATTCTGCTTTAGAGCAAGTCGGAGCTTCTCTATGGTGGATTCCATATGTTTTCCACTCCTTCCGGTGCCGATGATCAGGTAATTTGCCAGCGAACTTCTATCTCCGACATTTATAACCTCTATATCTTCAACCCTATGCTCATCTAGCTTCCTCAATAAAAAATCTAACAGTGAGTTCTCCTGCATGGGAATAGTTCTAGTGACACCCTCCATATCTCGATTAGAATAGGATTTGATTTAATAAAAACAATCCCTGCGCAGATATCTGTTTTATACCAGTTATTTGCATATTGACAAGAGTAGTTTTAATAATAGAGTGTTTGTCAGAACAGGAAAAAAATGAATGAGAGATTTACATCTACACCTATCCGGAGGGACATCCCACGCGCTCCTCTTCGAAATACTAAATGAGTCTGGTAGAAAAATAAAAACCAGATCCTATAGAGAGTTTGTGGAAACGCTGACTATGGATTCCGCAAAAATTAGGAATATGGATAATTATCTTGAGATAAATCATATAATAGATGAGACCCAGAGTTCACCCAGAGCGGTGGAGCTGTCAGTCTACGATTCCTATAAGAGTGCATTTCTAAGTGGCTGTGACTATCTGGAGCTCAGATGGAATCCCTACAAGAGAAGCCAGGATTTTAAAGTGGATCTGGATAGACTGATCGTGGCGGCGCGGAGTGGCTTTGAGAGAGCAAATTCCATATTTGGCATAGATGGCTCTATGATTTTCTGTCTTGGTAGAGACTGTAGTGAGGAGCAGAACGAAAGTATTTTTAAGAAGGCAATCCAATACTGTCGAAGGGGGGTGGTGGGCCTGGACGTTGCTGGCCCGGAGGCTAAGGTCCATCTGAAACCAGAATTCGAACAGTACTATAAAATAGCCAATGCCGTGGGCCTAATGACCACTATTCACTGTGGGGAGGTGATGTACGATGGCTTGGAGGATGTTATCGCTACGGTTTTCGAAAACTATAGACCGAAGAGAATCGGCCATGGAGTGCAAATACATCGCTACCCTAATCTCATGAAGATGGCCTCGGCTATGGGAATTGTGTTCGAAATTTGCATATCGAGTAATCTTATGACACGGGTTGTAAAGTCAACCAGAGAGTTTTTTAATATTTTCAAGGCTCTTGAGGACCATCAGATAAAATACACCATATGCACTGATGCCACATTCCCTCTCAGAACGAACATAGCCAGAGAAAACGAAATATACCAGAACATAATGAATAGGCGTTTCGAGGAGCCCCGGCAAACCGTTGTGGTCTAAATGGTGGTGAACTCACCATTTAGGTGTTCGGTGCGGAGCAACTATCATTCTGCGGTTTCCAGATTGTTTAGCCAGTCCGTTATCATGTTCTCTAGAGAGATATCATCAATTTTCTTGGCTCTGTAGAAGTCTATAGTCCTCAGGATTTTTGCATTCTTTGCATTCTCTCTGAGAACAGCGTGGAACTTGCCCACACCCCCCCTATGGGTAGAGTAGGGAGCTATCTTTTTTCCATCCAAGTCAACGGTCCTGAGAAAAGAAAGCAGAGGGGTCGGAATCGAACCCGCCCAGACTGGTGAGCCAATAAATATAACATCGTAGGAACTGAGATTCGGGAGATCGCTGATATTTAAATCAATCTGTTCGTGCTTCTGCAGTTTGCTTAGAAGTGCTGAAACAAAATTGTACTTTCTCTGGGTTCTGATTTCGTAGAGATCGGCATTGATTTTTCTTCCAATGGACTCGGCGACGACTCTTGTGTTACCGCTTAGAGAATAGTACACAACCAGCGCCCTGATGGGTTTGTTCTCTAGCTGGATGGTTCCTCTACCATATTTAGTGGGGATCTTTTTATGTCGCATTATAATTCTATAGCCTTGCACCAGAGTGACTAGGATACCCAGGGCCGTCAGGAGTTGAAGTTTCTTAGTGTAGAGCATTCTCTTACCTCATAGACGATATGACTAGGCATATGACATCATTTGCCGTTAAAGTCAAGAAAGTACTCCACCAATGGCAATGGTGAAAAAATTAAAATATAGCATTGTTTAATATTTTATAAATAATAATCTCTCTCAAGCAGATATTATTACGAGTTGGTCTCCAGGCTCTCGCAAAATTAACGGAGAGAAACATATGGGAAATAGTGATAACAGACAAACTTCCAGCGATCCCACGGGAGTTTTGGACGAAGACGAAGACGACGACGATGATGATTATAGCATTCCCGATCCGGAGGCTCTGAAGGAAAAGGAAAACTTTGACCGGGAAGTGGCCAAGGTTATGGAAATGAGGGAAAAGATAAAGAAGAAAAAGGAGGCCATCGGAGAACTTCTGGCCGAGGAGGATGAAAAGATAAAAATTAGAAAAAATCTCAGGGAGAAAGCCTATATGGTTATAGACAGTGAAAAGAACCAGTCTCGTCTGGTAAGGTTTATAAAAAGAAAAACCCGTTCAATGACACCAGAGGAAAAGAAGCTATTAGCTAAAGAAAAAGAATTAGAAAAGAACCTCAGGAGAAGAAGAGAGGAACTGGATAATTTGAAAAGGGAAACCTTTGAATATAGAGTGAAGAAGTGTGAAATAGGGATAGAGTCCGTGGATTTTGCCTTAACGGCCTTCGATATTGTTGGGGGCGTTGTGGCTGCCTCTAATGCCAGAGGTATGCTTGCCAGCAATATAAACAAAAGTGCTGTGGAAACGATCGCGAATTATGAAACCAGAGAAGCTGTAAGGTCCTCCGTCAATCTTTCTCTGAATCTAGCCGAAAAGGCGCTTCTGTCTGTGGTATCCATAGTGGCCGGAGGTATCAGAAGTGGGATCTCTGGAGTAAAGAAAGGCGAGGCCTTCACAGCTAGAGGGAAACTTGTTGGCTTCATCAAGGGATTGACCAAGGGGATGAAGGCGGTGGCCATCAGTATATTCAATCCCAAGACGATCTTTGTCAGAAATCTCAGAGAGAATCTCACAAATACAAAAAATAAAATTAATAGTGATAAAAGAGCCCTTGAGGAAAAGGCGAAAAAAATCGAAGATGCGATAAGAGTAATAAGAATGAGTAGGGAGCCCGAAGTGGTGAAGGCCGAGGATGAGGAAAAAATAGCAAAAGATAAGGAAGAGAGAGATAAGAAGAGGACGGCCTTTAACGAGAAGAGAGATGCACTGGCCCGTCTAAAGGCTAAACTGGAAAGTGACGAGAAAACATTGGATGATAACCGTCTAGAGGAGAAAAAACTAGCAAGAGAAATAAAACACGATAGGGCTTTGAAGATTAGTAGTGGTGAAAAAAAGTCCCGAAAGGGGGTGAAGAAAAGACTAGGGGATAAGATAGCTAAAGATTTCAAAAGATTTAAGAGGGATCAGAAGGAGTTTAAGAAGATGGATAGGGAGCTAAAAGAGGCTCTGGGTAGAGATCCATCTCTGGAGGAGGAGGAACCCGCTACCGAAGATGAGAGAAAGATGCTAGAGGAGAAAAAGAAAAAGAAGGTAGAGGTAGAATTTCGTAGAGAGGTCAGTAAGATAATAGAGATAGAAATTGAGATAGAGAAACATCAGGGGGAGCTGAGAGAACTTCTGGATGAGGAGAAGAAAAAGAAGGCTATGAAGTCAAAGCCGGACAGTGATGAGTTGAGGAGGAAAATTAAGGGGAAGAAGAATTTGATAGAGGAACTGAAGATGGACACCCTAGAGTATAAAATCAGAGAGTGTGATATCGCAAGGCAATCCGCAAAGGCCTCTAGAATAGCATTTAGTCAAGCCAGCGGGATCATTAGTACGGTGCTAAATAACGTAAATAGCATTGTGCTGCGTCTGATTCCCCCTATACCATTCATAGCCAAGGCTTTCGATGTGATTGCCGGTGGAGGAAGTTTTATTTCTGGGATTGTTGCTGCAATCGTTGCCGCCGGGGTGGCCGGAGCCAAGGAAAAAGAGCATAGGCTTAGAGGAATTGTCAGAGGAATTGGTAAGGGTTTTATAACGGTGCTAAAGGGAATAGTCGAACCAAGTGTTCAATTTGCTAGCCAGGTTGCCAGGCTGAATATGTTGGAGAGAGAGCAGGAAAATCTAAAGAAACACTATGAGAAAATTGCTATTGGGGTGGCAAATGAGAGGAAGAAAAGAAACAGGCAAAAAAATATAAATACAGCTAAACCGGGGGACCAAGGCAATATGACTCAGCCGCTGACCGGAGGTGAAGGAGGGGCCTCGGGTGGACAAACGGTGGTAGAAGTCAAACAGGAGGCGGAAATGGTTAGTCCTGAGAACCCTTCACAGACCTCGGGGGAACAGATGGAGGATGGGAAGACAACTGGGGAAACTATGGAGAAACCATTGGAAGATATCGTTGCTACTGCTGAAGTTGTGAAAGCAATGGAGGACAAACTGAAAGAGACCAGCGCCAATGTTGAAACTATGGCGTTGGAGAACGAGTCCGGAGATGGATCGGGGATTAGGGAAGAAGCAGAGGGCGCAGAGGGTAAGTCAGAGGAGGGGAAAACCAGCGAGGATCAAACCGAAGTCGGTCTCACAGAAGATTCTGCCGGAGATGCCGGAACTGTGCCCTCTATTCCAGATTCTCCCGGACAATCAACCGATGAGAAAGAGTTTGTATCGACAAGAAATAAGAATAATCTAAATAACTTCGAGAATAAAAAAACCGAGCAACAGAAGAGGCAGGAAATCATAAGCAAAGGTCGGAAGGACGGGAGCCACGCCGCTAATATGCTCAGCGAATCATCTTCCCAGGAGTTCCCGGGGTATGGCCCTTGAGGAATAGACACCACTCTACCTACATTGGCAGATTATCATGCTTTTTACTGGGCATCTTTACGCTTTTGTTTCTCAGAAATCTCAGGCCATCGCAAATCCTTTTTCTAGTATTCTGGGGCCGAATGACCTCATCTATGTAACCCCTGGATGCGGCGAAAAAGGGAGTCGAAAATTTTTCCCTGTACTCCTCTGTTATTCGGGTCTTCTCCGTTTCGCTTAGACCATGACACATGATATTAACGGCGCCATCGGACCCCATAACGGCTATTTCGGCATCATCCCAGGCATAGTTTAGGTCACCCCTGAGGTGGCGGGAATTCATAACTATATAGGCTCCGCCATAGGCCTTTCTGGTTATAATTGTGATTTTAGGTACGCTAGATTCGGCATAGGCGTAGAGTAGTTTGGCTCCGTGAGATATTATGGCATTGTACTCCTGATCCTTTCCCGGTAGAAACCCCGGAACATCCACCAGAGTTACCAGAGGTATGTTGAAGGCATCACAGAAGCGGACAAATCTAGCCGCCTTCCTAGAGGCATTTATGTCCAGACAACCTGCTAGTTCCAGTGGCTGGTTAGCAACTATTCCCACGGTGCGACCCTCCATTCTGGTAAATCCTATGACTATATTCTTTGCAAAGTCTGGCTTTATTTCGAAGAAATTTCCCTCGTCTATTATTTTAATGATGAGCTCCTTAATGTTATAGGCCTGATTCCTATTTTCGGGAACTAGAGTGTTCAGGGATACATCAACTCTGTCGGCCTGATCAATAGTGTCAATCTCTGGTACCCTGTCCAGATAGTTCAGTGGCAGGAAATCGAATAGCCTTCTGGTTTGGAGCAGTAGCTCTATGTCGTTGCTAAAAACTCTGTCGGCAACCCCACTGATCGGACCATGAACACTGGCTCCACCCAGCTGTTCCTTGCTAATATCCTCGTGGGTGGCCGCCTTGACAACATCCGGTCCGGTCAGAAACATGTAGGACGTGTCGCTTGTCATAAATATAAAATCTGTCAGTGCCGGTGCATAGACTGCTCCCCCGGCACAGGGACCCATTATCAGTGATATCTGTGGTATAATTCCAGAAGCATCGACAATCCTCTGGAAAATTTTGCCATAGCCCCCTAGCGCGTCGACTCCCTCTTGAATTCTGGCTCCACCAGAATCCAGCATTCCTATGACGGGGACTCGGGCCTTCACGGCCATATTTATTATTCTCTCAATTTTTTGGGCCTGAGCCTGTCCAAGTGAGCCTCCGATAACCGTGAAATCCTGCGCATAGACAAAAACCAGTCTACCATTTATTGTGCCAGAACCGGTTATCACACCGTCTCCACTATATCTCCTAGACTGCATATCGAAGTCCACACACCTGTGTTCCACATAAACCCCATATTCCTCGAAGGAATCCGGATCTAACAGTGTTTCTATTCTTTCTCTGGCCGTCAATTTCCCCTGCTGGTGTTGTTTTGCTATTTTTTCCAGACCACCACCCAGTAGAGACTGTTCCTTCTTTATTGCAAGCCTACTTCTGGACTCATGCATAGATTCAGCGAAAAATATTGCCCAATTCTAGGGAACAAAAAAAATTTTTCAACGGCATAGAGATGGGAGGACGGAAAAACCTGATTTCTCTGTGGAGAGCCGTGTATGGTCCAATCAAATTTATGTTCCCCTTGATCTGTCGGTCAAAATCAAAACCGTTGGGTTTCATTGACTATTTCTATACAATTTTCTAGCCTGGAGAAAATCTTATTCATATCTGTGCCATGAATATTCTAGGAATAGAGACAAGCTGTGACGAAACCGCTATGTCCATCATTGATGGTACTGGGAAAATTCTGTCACATTGCATTGTCTCTCAGATAGACATACACAAAGAATTTGGCGGGGTTGTTCCGGAGGTAGCCTCGAGGAATCACCTGGATGTGATAGATTTGGTCTTTCTAAAAACTCTGGCAGATGCCGGGCTGGAGGCGAACGATCTGGATGTTGTGTCGGCAACGGTTGGACCTGGTCTGATAGGAAGTGTTATTGTTGGCACAGTTTTCGCAGAGGCGTTGTCCTCCATACTTGGTAAACCCTTTGTCGCAGTAAACCACCTCGAGGCCCATGCTCTGACCTGCAGACTAACAGATGGTCTAGCATTTCCCTATTGCCTCTTTCTGCTGTCCGGGGGGCACTGTCAGATACTGAGGGTCAATGGTGTAGGCGACTATGACAAGATTGGCGAAACTCTAGATGACTCGCTGGGAGAAACCTTTGATAAGGTAGCCCAGATGCTAGGCCTCCAGTATCCCGGGGGGCCCAGGATAGAGCAAATGGCGAAAAGTGGAGATGAACATAGATTTAAATTCCCAAGGCCACTCATAGACGGTCGAAACACTGGACAGGTTGATGGGATGAAGCTTAACTTCTCCTTCTCGGGTCTTAAGAGCGCCATCAGGAGAGAAATAGGCAAAATAATCGGCGGGAATCTCTCTGGAGAGCAAATTGGGAGTATTTCGAAAAAAACCATAGAGGATGTGTCCGCCTCCTTCCAAAGAACGGTTGTTGAAATTTTATCCGATA
Organism: Rickettsiales bacterium; assembly: GCA_031283795.1. GTDB lineage: Bacteria > Pseudomonadota > Alphaproteobacteria > Rickettsiales > UBA1997 > CALXRO01. The sequence goes on along the minus strand of JAITBB010000082.1, from coordinate 1,012 downwards.
GGTTACAGAATGTGATATCATTAGATAGATCCATAGACACCTTTGTGGTTGCCGGTGGAGTTGCTGCTAATCAGTATATAAAAGATAAGCTGAGGGCTGTGTGTTTGGAGAATGGCTGTAGGCTAGTGGTACCACCCATAGGACTATGCACGGATAACGGAGTTATGGTCGCCAATGCCGCTCTGGAGAGGTACGGGATGGGTTTTATAGACAGTCTGGGGGTTATTCCCAGGGCTAAATGGGAATTGGAGGAACTTAAAAATTATGTTTATAATAGACTTTCTTAGATCTACGGTATATTTTCTGTTTTTCTCCGCACACTTCCTGTTTTTGATATTGTCTACGGTAATGAAGAAGATTTTCCATAACGATGATTTCTTTCTTAAATGTACCAAGTATTGGGCAAGGAATAATGTCGTCGCGCTAAAGTACATATGTGGAGTAGAATTTAAGGTTATCGGTGGAGAGAATGTTCCAAAAAATAATCTCCTGGCGGTGTCTAAACATCAGTCCACCTGGGAGTGCTATTTTCTACACTGGTTTCTACCGGGTTATCCGGTGTCAATATCGAAAAAAGAAATTTCATCTCTCCCGCTGTTCGGATTCGCGATAAAGAACATCGGAACTCTAGAGGTGGATCGCGAAGATGGCGCCAGTTCACTCAGGACAATCCTAGCAGAATCTAGAAGATTCGTCAAAAGTGGAAGAAATGTCTTCATGATGTTTCCTCAGGGTACTCGTGTTTCACCGTGGAGCACTGCGGAGGAGTATCCCTATAAACCTGGTTTCGTGGCTATAGCTAGGGCGAATAAACTGGATATTCTGCCAGTCTATCTGGATTCCGGGAAATGCTGGCCCAGAGGTAAGTTTATCAAGAAACCGGGTCTGATAACCGTAAGGGTTATGCCTCCAATGAAATATGAGGAATACAGGGATCTGCCCAGAGAGCAGGTGGTCAAGAATGCCGAGAGGGCTATAGAGAAGAATCTAGAACTCTAGTGGAGCTGACCGC
>JAITBB010000079.1 GCA_031283795.1 Rickettsiales bacterium | reverse complement strand
ATCTATTTTCTTTGCTAAAAATCTCATCCCTAAGGATACTGTCTTTAAACGCCTGGTTACCGATAAAATAGATTTTCCTTATCTTAGCTTCTTCTCCCCTTGAGATGTTAAAGGTTATCTCCACCAGATTATCGTCCAGTCGCTTCACCTCATAGTTGATTTTCACGTTGAAGTAGCCCTGGGATCGGTAGAGAATGTTAATAAAATTAATATCCTCCTTCAGGAGTTTTTCGGAAAATATTTCCCCCTTTTTCAGTCTTATGTTCTCCATATTTTCCCCCTTCTCAAGCTCCTTGGCGCCATTGAAGGTGATTTTACTTATGAGAGGTTTTTCCTCTATCTCTATTTCCAGGACACCACTCTTCTGGACATATCTGGCGCTAACTCTATCCGTATAGCCGGTGGCAATAATTTTTTTCTCCAGACTATTTCTAATCTCTCCAGTAAATTTGTCACCAATCTTTATTCCCCCAACCTCCATGTAATAGTTGCCGTTGTAGTGCCTATTGCCACGCAGAACAACCTCTCTGATGACACCTGATTGTTTCGGATTTTCGGCACAGTGGCCACTCATCGCAACTAGGGTCGAAAGTAGGAGCAAAGATAGAGAGTTATTTCTCATTAAAAATTCCCAACACGTCCCTTATTGTGAAGAAGATCATCAGAGCCATTAGAACAGAAAAACAAATCCTCGTCAGACTGTTTTCGAACTTCTCACTCAGAGGTTTTTTCCTCACAATTTCCGTTAGGCAGAGTAGTAGATGACCACCATCCAGTACCGGTATCGGCAGCAGATTCATAAAACCCAGGCTGACCGAGATCAGCGCTATGAAGCGAATAAATACATAGAATCCGCTCCTTATTGCCATTCCCGAATACTGAGCTATTTTTATAGGACTACCTATTTCACCGAGCCCGCTCCTACCGGTAACTATTTGTCCAAGAACGACCAGATTATTGACAGTTATTCTAGCAACATACTCCAGTGATCTGAGAAATGCTCTCGCGAGACCCACCTTCTCCACAAGAATATCATCGGATGGACCAACTCCCAGTAGAGGAGCCCTCACAACTCTTCCGAACATATTTTTTCTGGTTTGAATGGCCGGGTTTGTGATCTTTTCGATGATTTCGCCATTCCTGGCCAGTTTAACCGTCACAGGTCCTCTGGAAGACAGCACAGCACGCCGTATATCCTCAAAACTGCCGATTTTCTTGTCACCTACGGAAATAATGGCATCGCCAACCTCAATTCCGGCTGTTTCGGCAGCGCTACCCGGACCTACCAGGCCAATTACATTGGATAACCTATCGACACCGTGAAGACGAAAAATCACGGTAAAAAGCACCAGAGCAAGAATATAGTTGGCCAGTGGTCCGGCAACTGCCACCTGGATTCTCTGCCAGGGACTCTTGCACTGGAGACACATGCTCTTTTCCCTATCGGAAAGTTCCCTAATCTTCTCTCTATCAACTATCATAGAGGACATATCCTCGTCACCAAAAAACTTACAGGAACCACCACACGGTATAAAACATATTTTCCACCTGGTACCTTCCCTGTCCTTCCAGGAAAACACTTCCTTTCCCATGCCTATGGAAAATTCATCCACTCTGACGCCATTGATTCTAGCTATCAGATAGTGGCCCATCTCATGCACAAAAACAACCACAGACACTATGATAACAAATGCCACTGAACTCGTAAGAAACATATAAAAGATTTAACCTGTAAAATAGTACTACAAACCAATATGTGTCAGAGAGTAACTATTATCTTTATTAAAGTAAACAGTGCCCGGGCTCCAATATTGCCCCATCACTATTGATCAGCCAGAATAGTTTAGCCATTCTACTCCCACTTAGCGCCAGAGATGCCGCACTAGTCCAGCCAACGCCGAAGGCCACTCTACCACTAGAGGCAGAACGGAAAGGATTTCCCGCCAAAATCTTCTGTATAGCATTAGTCTAGAGGTTCTATCTCCGTCCAACTCAATGATGGGACTCTCGGCTCTTCTTCTCCGACCCACTAGATGGATAGTATCACCATATCTCTGTTCAATGTTAATCCCTAAAAAAATTTTTTGCTTTATTTTTTAAAACAACCCATTTAGAATGGGCTTCACTTGAGTGAGATTTTTAAATTTTAATTTTTATTATGTTTGGATTTGGTGTAGCCTATGTCATTCTATGAGCTTGTCTATGTCGCTAGGGCGGATCTGTCTCCGTCAGATGTCGATAGCCTGACTGACGGTTTTGTGAAAATCCTGGAGGATGGTGGAGGTAGGGCCGTTTCAAGGGAATACTGGGGTCTCAGGATGTTGGCCTATAAAATAAATAAGAACACAAAGGGGCACTATGTGTGCATCAATATAGATTCGCCCTATGCAGCGGTTAAAGAACTTAGAAGAGTAATGGGATTCAATGAGAATCTGATCAGGCATGGGATTTTTAGAGTGGAGCAACCATCGACTAAGAGTTTCGATCTGGCTGTGTCTGAGAATGCCAAGGACTATAGGAGTCACACTAATAAAATTGCGGAGGCTAGTCAACAGGATGATGAAAAACAAGAAGTTTGATGGTGAGATCGATCAAGAGGGCTATATAAAAATATCCCTGGTTAATCAGGGTATATCCATACGTCGAAGGAGAAGTTGCCCGCTGAAGGACGTGCCAGATGACGAGATTAGCTATAAGAACCTTAAGTTGCTTAATAGGTATATAACGGAGAGGGGTAAAATAACATCCAGTAGAACCTCTGGAGTTTCCGCCAAGAAGCAAAAAAAGCTATCAAAGGCAATCAAAAGAGCGAGGAATCTGGCTCTATTGTCCTTTACCTCAAGAAGTGAAATTAACTAATGAGAACGCTATGAAAGTAATTCTAACTTCGAGAATCAAGACACTGGGTAATGTCGGTGATGTTAAAACCGTAGCCGATGGCTATGGTAGGAACTATCTGATTCCCAAAAAACTGGCCATAATCTACTCCGAACCAAACTATAGGTTTTTTGAGGACAAGAGAAAACTTGTGGAGGTTGAAAATTTGATAAACCTTAAGAAGGCGGAGGAGATCAGAGGGAGAATAGAGAAGGAAGAGCTGCTGATTGTTGCGAGCGCTGGAGAAAATGATAAACTCTATGGCTCAATAAATGCCACCACCATAGCCAATTTTGTTAACCAACTGATTGGAGAAAAGTATCTCAGTAAGGGTAATCTCTCCACCCAAAAACCCATAAGAACCCTGGGGAAGTTCAATATAGAGTTCAACTTTCACCCGGATGTTTCCTTTGTGAAGGAACTGACAGTGGTCAGAGTCAAGGAGAAGGAGGGGGAATCAACTGGTGAGTAGGGCCTATGGAGTGATTCCAGGTCTTCATCTCGCAAACTCTCAAACTTGCATTTATAACTCTGGGGGAATATTATCTCTTCAGTAATAGATGAGGCAGGGTTTGCTTTACAGACATTTGGAATACAGAGAGTTTAGTGGGTGGCTTAACGTGAATAAACCCAGGGGCTATAGATCAACGAAGGTGGTAAGTGTTATAAAGAAAATTACGGGAGCAAAAAAGGTGGGACACGGAGGTACACTGGATCCGATGGCCACTGGTGTGTTGCCAATATGTTTGAATGGCGCGACGACACAGACTGAATTTCTTATGGATCATTCGAAGACATATCTGTTCAACCTAACCTTTGGGGAATCTAGAGACACCTATGATGCCGATGGAAACACCATCAATAGAAATAACCTAGTGCCGGAAGCCTCCGCTCTGGAGAGCATTCTTAGCAACTTTAGCGGCAGAATAGAGCAAAAACCTCCTTCCTTCTCTGCCATTAGAATTGATGGAAAGAGAGCCTACGATCTGGCTAGACGTGGTATACAGTTGGAGCTCAGAGAAAGGGAAATACTGATCAATAGTCTAAAGTTTAATGGTTTTATCAATTCCAACACTGCCCAATTCCTTGTGGACTGCGGCCGTGGCTGCTATGTCAGAAGTCTAGCCGTTGATATTGCCGGAGCAGTCGGGGCACTGGGCTATGTGTCAAAACTAGTGAGATTGAGAGTTGGTAGTCTGTACGCAACGGATAGTCTGGAAATTGCCGGACTAACCCCTGACAATGTGGCTAGAAATCTTATAGTATATAGATAGAGTCCGTGAAACATCTATCATTTATATGTCAGATTGATGGAATGAGATTGGACAAGACTGTCTTCGACGGGATAGCGAAACTGGAGGATCTCGAGCAAAAGTATTCGAGAAATCGAGTTCAGGATCTCATAGAAATAGGACTAGTGAGAAAAAATGGTCTGGTAACAACCAACAATTCCGAGAGACTTAAAAAAGACGACGAAATCTCTGTGGAAATAGATGATTCTATGGAACTACTTCCGACGGCGGAGAAAATAGAATTGAACATACTGTACGAGGACGATGATCTAATGGTGGTAGATAAACAGTCTAGGATGACGGTTCACCCGGGAGCCGGAAATCTAACCGGCACCCTTGTCAACGCCCTACTCTACCACTGCGGAGAAAGACTATCTGATATGGCTGGAACCCTTAGACCTGGAATAGTGCATAGACTGGACAAGGACACTAGTGGGCTCATGGTGGTGGCAAAGAACAATTTCTCCCACACATCTCTGAGAGAGCAACTCAGAACTCGTGAACTGAAACGAATATACAACGCTCTGGTGTGGGGGATTATGGTGCCAAGGAGTGGTGAAGTGGAAGGATATATGGCCAGACACGAACGCAATAGACTAAAAATGACTATGGCCAGTTCTGGTAGATATTCTCTAACGAGCTATAGAACACTGACAGAATTTGGAAAGATAGCCAGTCTGGTCGAATGTAGCCTATCGACTGGCCGAACGCATCAGATAAGAGTTCATCTATCCAGCAGGAAACACCCTCTAATTGGAGATAGATTATATGGTGGCATCTCTAGAAAAATACCCGGCGAGGGCAGCTCAGAAAAGAACTTCATCGAGGGATTCACAAGACAGGCGCTTCACTCTAAATGTCTGGATTTTAGGCATCCAAGAACAAAAAAATCCATGTCATTCGAGATCGAGTTACCGGCAGACATGCAGGATTTGGTTGGGAAATTGAGTGCATTGGGCTCGACTAGCTTAGATAGATGATATCTCAGAGGAGGAACGTTCAGACAAAGATCCACTTCGCCATACGAGTGGATACCGCTTGTTCTATGCCATAGTGGCACCCCCTGCTAGGACAGCTCTCTTCCCCATATGGCCTTGGCAGTCACAGCCATCAGTGCTAAATCGAAGAGAATGTTTTATTAGTTCCATTCCGGAGAAAAATATATGTCACAGAAATTTAAGAGACACTCCGCGAAGATGATGTTTGTAAACAGCCAAAGAAACAGGGAGAGAACCAGCAACACTGGACAGAGAAGAGAAAAAGAATCTGCTGGAGTAGGAGGATGGAAACAGTTTTAGACTTGACAGATCAGATAATTAGTACAATATTATCCTGATAATTTTGCTGAGAAAAATGTGGAAACTTATCGCTAATGTTTGTCTAGAGGTAGGACATGCCAGACTAATGCTCCCTGTAACCGTCGTAGGTATAGTTTTTCACTGTCGATGGCTGTATGAGAGGATGATTTGTTCTCTGCTCTTCTCTATGATTATTAATTCATTGTTAAAGCGTTTTTTTAAAATTCCACTTTTTCCTCACCTGGGCCCAGGATATGCATTCCCAAGTGGTCATATGCATTCGGCAACCATGTTCTACGGATATGCTCTCTATAGGGCAAAAAGTATGTGGACAAGGGCACTAATGGTGCTTGCCATGCTTGCCGAAGGATTTAGCCTAATATATTTTAGGTTTCACGATCTACCAGACCTAATAGGATCCCTAGGATTTGCAGCTATAGAAATTCTCTGCTATCACCAGCTGATTTCTAAATTTGGAGAAAGAAGGGGAGAACAATATGCTATAACTATAGCCATCAGCATATCACTGTTCTCCATGATAACCATGTCAATTCTCTATAGGATCCCAGACCATGCTTGGGTCGCGTTCTACGGTCTGGTGGGAGTTGCAGCGACTATGCCACTATTTACCGACAGAAAACTTAAAACTCTAAGGCAGAAACTTCTGGCACTACTGACTATCAGTATTACAAGCTATCTGCTCCATTTGGTCTTTGGGATAATTAATTTTCAGCACTATGCCCTCTCTAGAATCGAATTTATGCTGCTGCCTCTGGTAGTTTTCGGTTCAATTGGCCTCTACGGCGAGAAAGGCTGATAATATCTCAGATAAGTCCTAGAGTAAC
>JAITBB010000002.1 GCA_031283795.1 Rickettsiales bacterium | reverse complement strand
GAACTCTTTGAACTCTATGAACTCCTGACTCGAACTTCAGCTGTCTAAACACATTTTTGCCCTTTATCAAAATCACTGCCTCCTTTACTCCCCCCAGATCGTTCTCCGAAATATTCATCAGTTCAAATTTCCACCGTTTTTTTTCGGCGTATTTTTGATACATTTTCATTAGATCCGCTCCAAAAAGAGCAGCCTCGTCTCCTCCGGTTCCGGCTCTTATCTCAAGTATTGCACTTTTTTCATCCGCCTCATCCCTCGGCAGTAAAAATATTTCCAATTCTCGTCTAATCACTGGCAGCGTTTTGCTGCTTTTAGTGATCTCCTCCTCCACAACTTTTCTAAAATCCGTGTCGATCGTTCTGTCATCCAGCAGCTCCCTGGCCTCCTCAAGATTCCTCCTGACGGCAAAATACTCATTGATCTTATTGAATATCGGCTCCAGATTTGCCTGCTCCTTCGAGATCTTTGTAAGGTCTCCAAGCAGGTTCCCGGGATCCAGCAGTTTCTGACAGAGAATCTCGTACCTAACTCTAATATCGTTCAGTCTCTCCTCAAAACCCATAGTTCCAAAATGTTAATCACACCCAAGTGCAAAAGCAACGGAGCCAAACACGCCATCGCTCTGCGTAAACTTCTCGGGTCAAATACTATCCATTAATTTTAAGCTTGTCAAATTAGGCGTGAAAACGCCGTTCTGTTCCACTGCTCTTTATTTCCATTTATCGGGTCAATTGACTTATGTAACCAGTATTTTAGGCTCTACCATGTTCCATGGGTCGTAGCCAAGCGGTAAGGCAACAGGTTTTGATCCTGTTATGCGAAGGTTCGAGTCCTTCCGACCCAACCACAATTCTGCAGAGGAAAATATCTCAAATAAAATTCTCACCGAGATAAAACCTCTTCACATCATTGTTGGCAAGTATCTCATCTCTGTTGCCATAGGTCAGAATTTTTCCATCGTAGACTATATAGGCTCTGTCAACAATGGCCAAAATTTCCCTGATACTGTGGTCGGTTATCAGAATACCTATGCCCATAGACTTTAGTTTCAGTATAATTTCTGTGATCTCACCGATGGCTATGGGATCTATGCCGGCAAATGGTTCGTCCAGAAGTATGAATAGTGGATCAGAGGCAAGAGTTCTAGCTATTTCCACACGCCTTCGCTCCCCTCCAGAGAGAGTTGCAGCAATGGAATTCTCCAGATGTGAGATCGAAAACTCTTCGATTAGCTGATTCAGTTTTTTGATTCTTTTCTTCTCATCCGGCTGAAAAATTTCCAGAATAGAATAGATATTCATTCGCACCGTCATCCCTCTAAATATCGAGGCCTCCTGCGGCAGATAGGCTATACCCATCCGCGCCCTTCTGTACATAGGGAAACCCGATATATCCTCATTGTTCAGCATGATTCGGCCCCCATCGGCCTTTATAAGACCAACCGTCATATAGAATACGGTCGTTTTGCCGGCTCCATTCGGCCCCAGCAGTCCAACAACCTCTCCCTGCTCCACCTCTAGGGTTACATCCTGAACTACTGCTTTCCCCCCATAGGTCTTTCTCAGCTGCTCGATCTTCAGAAGATTTTTTGACATTTTTTCTATTCTCCGCTGTTGATGCCATCCATAATTATTATCACCTTCTTCTCCCGGTCGTTATTTAGACTTCTGTTACCCGACATGTTGATCTCCTCAGTCACAGAATCATATACTGCCCTGTCCACAAAAATAACCGAATTTTTTTCATTTACTATAACATTATCTCTAACCGTCAGAATTGAGTTCACAAAATCATAGTCTCCCCTGTCACCACTGATTCTAGTACCCCTATCATTCACAGCCACAAGATCAATCATATCCATGCTGGTTGGATTAATTCTACCGTCCAGATCCGTATAGTGTAAGGTTAGAGTTTTTCTAACCAATATCTTTAATTTCTCACTTCTCATCCTAATGTTCCCGCTAAATACCATTAGACTTTCGTTTTTCCTAATCAGAATTTCATCGGCTTCGACGGTCACGCCGTTCCTCATGTCAAATTCCTTTGCAGAACATCCACCCCAGAATGAGTTAGCAAGAAACAGACATGCCAAAATGACTAGAGACTCACAGGCCCAATGATCTACATATCTCATCGGCAATTATCCATGATGGTGAACTGTCAGCTCTATAGCCTAGCTCCTCTAGAATTCTCAGATTGCTCTTTACCTGCGTAATCCTGGCCCCATCGTCGTTCAGAAGCCCAATGGCACATTTCACTATGTTTTTGACCGTGCACCTGGAGAGAATTAGCTCCGGAATTATCTCCCTCTTCGCCAGAATGTTTATAATGCTAACAAATTTTATGCCAGATTTTAATTTTAGCAGGAGACTAGCCAGAGCATTCGTTAGAAAACTAAACCTATAGAGGACAATCATTGGCACGGCATGGGCCGCAATTTCCAATGTATTTGTTCCAGATTTTGCTATTGCCATCAGAGATCCATCCAGAGTTTTTTTCTTCTCCACGGGGTCACTTAGCACGTCTATATAGTCTATTTTCCTGTTCCTCAGATATTTCTCTATCACTGAAGCCGTATTTTCCGTTGCCAGAACGCTATACCTAAAATTATAAATTTTTCTGAGTTCACCAACCACTCCGACTATTATCGGCAAAATAGCTCTAATCTCCGCAATTCTGCTGCCGGGAGCTAAAGATATGGTTTCACCATCCACACTGTGGCGCACAGCGCTATGGTCACGACCGACGAGACTACGACTCCCATCAAAAATCGGATGGCCCGTGAAAATCGACCTTAGCCCATATTTTTCAAAATACGGCGGTTCGAATGGCAACAGACAGAATAGTCCATCATAGAGTTTAGCAATTTTTTTTGCCCTTCCTTCTCTGTAAAACCAGACACTGGGAGCCACAAGGTGAAAAATTTTTATTCTACCCTCTCTGTCCCGTTTCCTGATTCCTTCTACGACTCTAAAGCAGAAATCTGGAGAGTCTATCGTTAGCAGTAAATCCTGATGCGTATCCAGCACAAACCTTGTGATTTCCTCCAGTCTTTTGAGAATCCTAGGCAATTTTGGCAACACCTCAAATAGACCCATGACCATTATGTCACTCATCGGGAATAGACTCTTTGTTCCACTTTTTTCCTCCATCAGAGGGCCTCCAACTATACTGATATCAAATAGATCCCCACCAGAGAATTCCCTAAGACACTCGATTAGCTTTGAGCCAAGAACATCACCAGATTTTTCACCAGCTAGCACCAGTATTTTTTTCCCCATGGCTAGGTTAGAGTTGTTATTTCCCTATCCATATGGATTTGCACATTTAGAACGAAACCCACGGACATCAGGGAGGATACTGTTACACTTCCACCATAGGAGAACAGGATAAGGGGCGTGCCCACGACGGGCAGTAGGCCTGTTATCATACCTATGTTTATAAAGAAGTGGCAGAAGAAGTTTACGAGTACACCAGCGACTATGACCTTTCCGAATGTATTCTTGCACCTGATAATTGTGTAGATGAACATGGAAAACAACAGAAGATACAGAAAAACCACAAAAATACTTCCAATGAACCCAAATTCCTCGCAAAACACGGTGAATATAAAATCAGTGTGTCTTTCGGGTAGAAATTCCAATTGGCCCTGGGTACCCTTAATAAATCCTTTGCCCCAGAAGCCTCCGGAACCTATAGCTATTTTCGACTGCATTATGTTATAGCCACTATTCAGCGGGTCACTATCCGGATCCAAAAAGACCAGTACCCTCTGCCTCTGATAGTCGTGGAGACCAAACCGCCAGACCAGCGGCACTGCAAGGACAACCATCAGAAGGCACATAAGAAATTTGTTTATCTGCACCCCAACGAAAAACATTATGGAAACACCTATAGCCATGAGAATCAGAGCTGTACCCAGATTTGGTTGTCTCAGTATCAGCCCACAGGGGATCAGCAGGAGCATAATCGGCATCACCAGTGTCCTATTCTCTCTTATATTTCTCAGATCGGTCTGGAAAAAATATCTCGCCAGAGCCAATGTGGTGCATATCTTTATAAATTCTGATGGCTGTATCTTCACAAAACCCAAATCTAGCCATCGGGTTGCTCCCATGGACCTATGACCGGAGACCTCAACTATTGCCAATAGAAAAAGCCCAAAAGCATAAATCGTGTAGGAATTTCTGAACCAAAAATTTATGTCTGTAATGGCTATTGCTATACTTAGAGGAATAGAGAGAACGAAATACATAGCCTGCCTTAGAGCCCAGGGCTTTATGCTTCCATTGCCTATGGAGTAGAGCATTGAGATGCCAATGGAAAATATTGTACATATTGTCATCAGCAAGTTCTTGTCTATCCTTAGGATCTTTTCTAGAAGGACACTTCTGGATAAATCACTCATTTTGCTCTATCTCCCTCCGTTTTTATAACCTGGGCCAGATACTGCTGTATCTTACCCCTACCATGTCTCAGACACAGACTGTAGGCCGTCTCGCCATTTTTGTTTTTGCTGTTGATGTTCGCTCCACTCTTTAACAGCTCATAGGCAATTTTCTCATAGTTTTTTACTATGGCAAGCATCAGAGGGGTCTCCCCAAGAAAATTTTGGTCATTCAGGTTGGAACCATTCTCTATCAGCAGCTTCACGAGCCTAACGCTAGCAGAATTCACTGCCACATGCATAGGAGTATTTAGATCTACTCCTCGCCTGTTTATGCTGGCTCCACTGTATATCAGATAGCGTGTTATCAGATAATTGTCATTCTCTATAGCAAATTCCAGGACGGTTCTGTTTTTGTCGACCGGAAAATCTGGGTTTCCGGTTTTCTCTATTATCCCCCGGAGGGCCGATAGGTCATTGTCCATTATGGCTTTCTTAGCCATTTCTCCGATATCTTCTACACTAAAAACTGTGGGTATATGGGCATTAGATTCCGATCTCCTATAGGTCAACAGCTCCTCTGGGATGTCACTGTTACGAAAATTCGGCATATTCCTGCCGGATGTCTGTAGCATTGGAATATCCCCCTCACTGCTCATCTCAACTTTTTTTAGCTTTATTTTCTCACTTTCCTCCAGAAGATCAGCATACTCCTTAGAAAACAAGAACTCCTCGGATACTCCAGTGTCCGTTATGTTGTATATCTTCTCAAGAATTCCCCGTTCTTTTTCAGATTTAGTATCTTTGTTTTTTCTCTTTCTCACCATCTGCGTACCATCATCCGTAGAGCCGGATCTCATTCCCTTGCCCCGTTTACTCTTGCCTCCGACGGTTTTTCCCTCTGACCCCGACTTTCCCCCGCCGGAATTTTTCCCAATCCTGTCAAGTTCTGGAGTAACGGATTCGGTAATTTTTTTGCCCGTGGCATCTCTGTTATAATTTTTCTCTTTTTTTTCCTCATCATCGGACATATCACCATCGATCTCAGAATCTTCCACTATCTTTGAAACCAGTGATTTCATATCCGTCCCACTCACAGTGTTTCGCCTGGATCCACGTTCCTTTTCCTTCGCATTTGCTTTGTCTTTTTTCTTTTTTTCAGCCGGAGTTTCGCCGTATTCTCTGGTCTCATCCTTTGTTGCCCCTCCAATGGTGGGTACCGCGGCTCCCATGTTCTCCTCCTCCAAACCACTTCTCTTCAGAAACCTTCCAGGTCTTTGTTTTTTCCCAGTTTTGCCCGGCTCCTTTCCCACCGCCTCATCCTCCTCTTCCTCGATGGTCGGCACTATGGATCTAATCTCTTCCCCCTCCATACCACTCCTTCTATGGGACCTATTGGGTTTCTGTTTTTTCCCCGTCTCAGTAACCTCTTTTTTCTTCTCCTTCTCATCCTTTTCCATACCTTCGGTTTCATTCCACATTGGAGGAAGAGTCGGACCTATACTGTTTCTTCTGGGAATTGCGGTATTCTTATCATCTTTCTTACCGCCAGCCTCTATGGTTTTGTCCCCACCATCACTGGGATTCTTCATCTTACCGTCATTCGTCAATTCTTTTTCTGCTTTCTTTGTCTTTCTGCCATTTTCCCCATCCTCGGCATTCTGCTGCTGTTTCTTATCTCCCCCCTCCTCCACCTCATCATTCAGTAGAGGTTCAAAATCCTCATCTGCCAGACCACCATCCTTTGGATCTCTCAGAGACTCTTCACCAAAAATTTTACTCTTAAATTCCTCTCGCTTCTTCCTGTCCTCCATGTTCCTATAAGCTGCGCTCACTATCCCGTGGTTGAGCAGTATAACCAAGAAAATCAGGCTCCGGCTTTGAAAAACCATAAAGTCATTGTAATTTACACTAACCTATATACGTTTTTTCGAAATAAAATCAAGCTCCAAAGAGAATGGATTTTCTGTTGTCTAGTGCCACTATAGCCTTGAGTACCCTTCTGTCAAGAGTATTTGGCCTCATCAGAGATATATTTTTCGCGAAATATCTCGGAACAGGAATGGCATCAGATGTATTTTTTACGGCCTACAGACTCCCAAATTTCTTCAGAACTCTATTTGCCGAGGGAGCCTTTAGCGCCGCATTTGTTCCGATTCTTTCCAGCTATATGGTAGACAGAAGTAGAGAAGAGACAAAGGAATTTCTAAAGAATATGTTTTCTCTGCTTCTGTACTCTATTTTGCTCTTTACTGTGCTGATTGAACTGCTCATGCCACAGATTGTCAGCATAATAGCGTCCGGTTTCTCCACAGACACTGAAAAGTACCAATTGGCGGTCAGCCTATCCAGAATAACGTTCCCCTATCTCATCTTCATATCACTCAGCAGTTTTATGTCCGGCGTACTGCATGCACATGAAAAATTTCTAGTTGTGGCCATGAATCCTGTGCTGCTAAACCTGGTATTTATTCTGTCATCACTGCTATCGCATCTATTTGGCAAAAATGTGTCCCATGTCCTGTCCTACGCTGTTTTGGTTGGCGGCGCCCTACAGTTTATGTTTGTGTTTCTTGCCGTAGTTGGCCAGGGAATTGTTCTATATCCGGCAGGAATAAAAATAGACCAGACGACCAGAAGATTCGCAAAAAGTTTCTCCTCTGCTCTCATGAGCAGCGGAATAGACCAGATAAATTCTATTGTCTCCTTAATAATGCTCTCCAGAATGGCCGGAGCAATATCTCACGTCTACTATGCGGATAGACTTGTCCAATTACCCACATCTCTGGTAGGAACAGCCATAGGCGTCAGCATATTGCCCCTACTATCCAGGAGATTGGGACAAAACGATAGCGAAAAATTCGTAATTCAGGAGAATGCCCTACTAGTGGCCCTATTTCTCGCTCTTCCCTCCATGATCTATCTGTACAAACTGTCTCACATATTTGTCCCCATTCTATTTGAGAGGGGCGAATTCACAGCAGCCTCGTCAGCGGCCGTAGTGGGATGCGCCCGGATCTACGCCGGAGCCCTACCCGCTTTCATACTATCAAAAATACTGCAGAGCATATTTTTTTCCAATGGAGACACGAAAACTCCAATGATCTCCGCTATGATATCTCTAGTGTCTAATGTGGTGTTGGCTCTAATTCTAACGGGATACATGGGCTACAGAGGTATTATACTGGCCTCTGTTCTATCGGCCTACCTAGACTTTGCCTCTCTACTACTCATACTCTTGGCTAGAAAACAACTTGTTCTATCGGAAAGATTTGTTCTGGGTTCTGCTAAAATAGTGTACGCCCTTGTACCTATGGTGCTAGTCCTACTGGTCTGTGAGAAATTTATTCCCTCGGGTCGTATGATAGCTCCAGGATTTGTGAAGCTTGTTATCACTGTTTTCCTGTCTGGAATGGTGTATCTGACGGTTTCATATCTTACAGGAGTGTTTCGCCTCAGAAAATATGCTCCATCTAATTCGTAGACTAGTCAATGTTCCAAGCTATAGCGGTAATTCTCTGGCCATAGCCAGATGTCTCGATCTGTGTAGGGAATTCCTCTTCAGGAGCCCGGGAATTCACCTACAGGAATTTGAGAAGAATGGTTGCCAATCCCTGATATTTTCGAATGCCGGTGGTCTAGAGTTTGATGTTATTAGTCCGTGCCATATAGACGTGGCTCCCGCCGAGATCTATGAGATGAGAATAGATGGATATAAAATATTCGGGCGTGGTGTGCTTGATATGAAGAGTTTTGTGGCCAGTGGACTAACTAATCTCAGAGAAATGGCCAGATGGGGGTACAATAGCATCAGGTACGCTATTGTGATAACCTCCGACGAGGAGGTTGGCGGTAGAGATGGGATGGGCTATCTGGTCAAAGACATTGGCCTGAGGACACATCTGGTCCTGGACAGTGATGATGGATGGGACATACACAACGTGATCCGAGAGAATCTTGGAGCTGCAACCATAGAGTTCACAGGAGAAAAGCAAGGCATTGAGCGAACAATTCTGAACATCAAAAACGAATTCATCGGCTACCACTGTGAAGATTATGGTAGAGAGATGGACATAAATTTTATCGGCAACGACATGGAAAAAAGAATTAGTGGTTGCCTGGAGGATACTGTGGCATTTAGAATACTAATGCTACATAATTACAGGGAACATAATATTTTCGGCAACCATCATCGTCTCTATCGGCAAGTTGCCAAAAGAAACGGGCTGACATTGGACTATGGAAAAAGTAGTGGCATAAACGACTCCAGATATTTCTTTGACCAGGATAGCGACATAATTAGCCATCAGGCCACTGGCGGCGATAGACATCGGGAAACGGAGTGGCTGGATCTGAGATCACTCTATAAATTCAATGGGATCCAGAGAGAATTTTTAATGGAGCTGGACAGGCGTCTCCGGATTTCATCACTTTGATATTCTTCTTATTTCCTCAAGATATTTATCAATTTGCTCCGTGTTTATCTCCAGCTGAGCCCTATGGGCAAAATTTTCTGTAAATTTCACCACCAGGTAGAGGGGAACATCTATCTTGCCGATCCTATTCATGATCACAGAGGTGTTTAGGGCATCTATGGTGGTATCTTTATTCCTATTGTCTATTCTTAGCACAAGTTTTGTGGATGTGCCCTCACCCTTGGCATCAGCCGTCAGATCGCAAATGCCGCCCTTAATTGTAAACAGACCATTGAAATCGCTAAACGTTGTGCCACTGTTCTCTAGGAGTACTTTTTGGACATTCATCTTCAGCAGACTCCTATCCATGTGCACCCTAGATAATTTCCTTCTCAGATCGTCAAGACCAATTCTTTTGATGAATAGAGATTTACCAACAAATTTAAACTGCATATCCAAAGAGGCGTCGAAAACGCTCTCGGATGGGCCCCCTCCCTTCAACAGTCCACCTATGCCAATGGTGCCCTTGAGATCCGGATTCTCATCAATGTTGCTCTCAGTGAAGAGTCTAATGATCTCCTCGATGTTATAGGTGGTTTCGGTGAGAACCAGGTTTATAACCTTGCTACCCTTAAGATCCAGTATCCCCCGGAGTTCTGTCATTCCTCCGAGCCCGCTAAACTTGAAATTTCTGATGGCAAACACCCCATTGTCCATTGTCGAGGAGAAGGACAAATCACTCAGCTGGGCACTGTTCACCAGGATGTTCCCAATAATTATGTTAATCCTTCCATTGATCTCATCAAATTTGGGAATTGAAAATAGCCTGTTTACCCAGTATTTTGATTGATTTTCTTGGTTTATAGGCTCCTTTAGAATCAGGTTTTTATATTTTTCCACATCAAATACCTGGTTAACCAGATTCCCTCTCATTTTTACTCTATCGACTCTGAGATCTATGCCCACAACCGGACTTTTCCCTCTTATATCTAGCAAAATTCTGCCAGAGGCCTTCTCCATAGTACCGAAATTCACATTTTCTATGTTGTAGAGATTTATGTAGCCCGGAGAGTAATTTACTCTCGTCCTGATGTTAGTAGCATTCCATTTTTCACTATAGGTTAATTTGCCAATGTGCAACTCTGCAAATACATTCTTTGTGAAATTATTCAGCCACAGAAATTTTTCCTTTATGGTCATAACATCTTCATTACTTCTAGTGTTCAGCGTAAGGTCGTCTATATTTGCCCTATAGGCCAGATAGCCGCTGTCCTCTCCGAGGGAATATTCCACCAGACCGGTTATCTTAGTTTTTTCATCTCCCGCTTCACAGTCGGTCAGATATACCGTGCTGCTATGCACAAAGACTTTAGATTTCACGCTAAATTCCTTTAGCCCGAGAACATTCGGAACATTGAAGAAGTATGCAATGTTGTCGAAATTCTTACCCCGCATAGTCAGATCACTGACAAAAAAGCCACCTATTTCCCTCTGGTTCTCCACAAGAACTTCCATGTCGTTTAGATTAAGGGTGAAATTGTTTATTTTGTAACTGCCGTCGATTATTTCAAAATCAAAGACAGAGTTGGTCAAACTAATGCTATCTTTTTTTAGATTTTTTATACCTATTTTTACGAGACTATTTCTGGAGTTCCCCTTCCCACTGTCTCTGATTATTTTGAATAGCTCGTCACTATTCATAATTTTAAATATTGAGATTCTGTCCTGGTCTATGGTAGTCTTGGACTTAGACATATTCAGAGTGACACCGTTCAGATCCAAATTATTGACATTAACCTCCAGCTCGTTCCCACTCTCGAGATAACTGAAATTGCCATTGGCATCAATGTCCTCACTGTTTATATTGAAGTTCTTCATCCGATAGGCGGACCTGTTCTTCTCTGCCTCCATGGCGAATTTTATGCTCTTTTTATAGTCGACGAAATACTGATACTTTGAGTTGGCCGGCAGAATCCACTGAAGAAAGCTGTTTAGACCAGAAGTCTTAATTTGGAACTTACAGTTTGCCACCACATCGTCAAATTTTTCCATGAGAATGTTGTTTCCAATGTATTCAAGGGTAACCTCGTCAGACAGTTCACTGGAGAGTCTCAGGTCAAATGTTTCGTTTTCCATCTCCTCGCCAAAGACAATGTTCAGTTCGCCAGCCACATTATTCAAAACAAAATTCATCTCAAGTCTGTTGCTTTTACCAAGACTAATTTTCCCGGAAACGCTGCGAATTTCCTTCTGTATTACACCGTTGGCCATGTAGACTATTTCAGCTCCTGAGAATGTTATACTGCTTCGGCCAAAATCAGCACCTTCAATCTTTGCTGTGCTCAGAAGGTTTGGCAACATGAGTCTTGTTCTGCTATTATCAACGGCAACCACTACATCCTCCACAACCTCCACTTCTCTATAGCCATCTTTCACATCACTACTTCCAGTAAAAATCGTTTTAAGTCTG
>JAITBB010000085.1 GCA_031283795.1 Rickettsiales bacterium | reverse complement strand
TTTTCTGCTTTCTTCCACCACTCAGTGTATTTAGTCGTTAGACGATTCAACTCCTTCCTACTCTCCTCTATTATTTCATTCGCGCTCTTGTTCGTACCCATCGGTTCGTTCCCAGGGCGAGTATATTGTCCCCCAGGACCCCCAGCGAAGGAAGAAGCAACAGCAGTCGGACCCTGTCTCCAGGTACCTTTTCCGGCAAATAAAAGCATGATTAAAAATATTTTCCCACTTACTATAGAATTCTTCATAATTTCTCTTTTTCAGAAAATCTTCCTTATTATAACAGGAAAAACTATTTATTCAATAGATTCGCTTCCAGGTTCCTCTGGTGCCTAATTACGGATTTTAGCCGCTGGGTGGGAGCTAGACTAGTCTATTACCAGAAATGGCCATGAAACACGATCGGCTAGAAGAAATTTAAAATCGGCGTGGAAGTATAGTTTGCATCGGCTGTTTTTGAAATTCAAAATAAATTCTCTTGAGAAGCCACCGTTGTATTTTTTTTATAAACACCTAGACTGGCTCTAGCTAGGAGAATTAGGAGAGAGTTCGCCGTGGACACATTTGAGAAGGCTCAGGAAACAAGTAGGCGAATAGCCGACGATATACCAAAGAATCCAATGGAGTATAGGGTTTTAACCGGTGATAGACCAACGGGAACCCTCCACCTGGGACACTATTTTGGTTCTCTGGCAAATAGAGTGAATCTTCAGAGACAGGGGGTTGACCTTTTTATACTGATTGCGGATCAACAGGTTCTCACGGATCATGAGGATTCTAGCCGAATTTCCCATCTGACCAGAGAACTTGTGATAGATCAGGTGTCTGTGGGAATAGATTTTGACAGTGGGAAAAATTTTATTTTTCCTCATAGCCAGATTCCAGAGCTAAATCAGCTGTTGGTGCCGTTCTTGACTCTGGTATCCGTTTCGGAATTGGAGAGAAACCCAACCACCAAGGAGGAAATAAGAAGCGCGAATATAGAGAGTGTGAGCGCCGGCATGCTGGTCTATCCGGTGCACCAGGCCTGCGACATACTGTCGGTTAACGCTAATTTGGTTCCAGTTGGAAAGGATCAGCTTCCCCATATTGAGCTGACCAGAACCATAGCGAAGAGATTTAACGATAGATTCTGTCCCAACGACAAAATTTTCCGGGAGCCCCAGGCACTTCTATCTGAGGTTCCAAGTCTTGTGGGTCTCGATGGCAAGCAGAAGATGAGTAAAAGCCGTGGGAACGCCATAATGCTAAATTCAACAAGGGATGAGATTAGCCTGGTTCTGTCTAAGGCCAGGACTGATAGTGAAAAATTTATAACCTTTGATCCAGCCTCCAGACCAGAAATAGCAAATCTTCTGACTCTTGCTTCTCTGGTGATGGGCAAAAAACCCGAGCAAATTGCGGATAGTGTGGGTAACGGCGGAGCAAAGGCTCTGAAAGAACTTTTAGTGCAGGAAATTGATCGTTTCCTTGCTCCCATAAGAGAAAAAAGAAGAGAACTTGAGAGAGACCGGGACTATGTGACAAAAATCCTTAGGAACGGTGTAGCTAGAGTTCGAAACGAGGCCTCCGAGACTCTCTCCAGAGTGCTAATGGCCATGAATATGCATCTATAAATCATTTTGAAGAGAGGTTTCTCAGAGCTATCATAATGTTGACTATGTTGGCGGGAGTAATGCCAGCTATTCTGCTGGCAACCTCGATGCTGTAGGGTCTGTGTAGTTTGAACTTCTCTCTAGCCTCGTTTGTCAGTCCTCCAACCGAATCATAGTTAAAGTCAATCGGTATCAGTCTATTTCTCTCCCTCTCTAGCATTTCGACGTTTTCACTCTGTCTTTCGAGATAGGGATCATAGATGGATTCTATGGTCAGGGATCTTCTGGTTTCCTCGTCCATATTACTAATCTCATTAAATATTACTCCCAACTGCTCCAAATTCATATTTGGATGACCAAGGAGAGAATAGGCCGTGTAAACATTACCATCCATTCTTATGCTAACTCCACGCCTATCCAACTCCCCACTGGTAATTGTTCTAGACATCAGTCGGTTTCTTGCCTCCTCAAGGGAATTTTTTCTTCTAAGAAATATCTCTTTTCTGTCATCAGAAACACAGCCGACAGCTATACCTCTGTCCGTTAGCCGCAGATCGGCATTATCCATTCTCAGAAAGAGTCTGAATTCGGCTCTGGACGTAAACATTCTGTAGGGTTCCACAGTGCCGCGGGTCGTAAGATCATCGATCATAACCCCAATATAGCTACCCTCTCTACCTAGAATGAATGGCTCTTTGCTGACACTATTTATTCCGGCGACAATTCCCTGGCCCGCGGCCTCCTCATAGCCGGTTGTTCCGTTTATCTGGCCAGCTAGGAACAGATTCTCTATGTTTTTAGTCTCCAGAGTTGGTTTAAGGTCGATTGGATTGATATAGTCATACTCTATGGCATAGGCATAGCGTAGAACTCTACAATTCTCCAGGCCCTCGATGCTGTGGATAAACTCCTCCTGCACATCCTTTGGCAGTGACGTGGATATTCCATTGGGGTATATGACTCGACTGTCTGAGTCCTCGGCCTCCAGAAATACCTGATGCCTGTCTCTGTCTGGGAACTTCACAACTTTATCCTCTATAGAGGGACAGTATCTCGGTCCATTACCACTAATTTTACCTCCATAGAGGGCACTTTTCTGTAGATTTTTTGCTATTATATCGTGGGTATTTTTGTTCGTATGGGTTATGTGGCACTTAACCTGTGGTACTCTGATCCTGTCGGTCATGTAGGAAAACGCCTTTGGTGGATCATCACTCCTCTGAACCTCTAGTTTGGAAAAATCTATAGTTAGTCCGTCTAGCCTAGCCGGTGTGCCGGTCTTTAGCCTTCCGACGGTAAAGTTGTGGTTCCTGAAAAACTTTGCGAGCTCCTTCGATGGCTTTTCATCTATTCTACCACCATCGAAACTATCATGTCCAATGTGTATGATTCCATTAAGAAACGTGCCAGTGGTGACAATAACAGCATTGGAAAAGATTCTATCTCCATTGGCCAGGATAACGCCAGCGACTCTATGGCTGCTGGTCATCAGGTTTACAACCTCTCCCTCGACTATGTCCAGATTTTTCTCCGATGACAGAAGACTACTAACTGTACGCCTATAGAGTGCTCTGTCCACCTGGCATCTTGGCGAATGCACGGCCGGTCCCCGGCTAGCGTTTAGAATTTTAAAGTGAGTGCCGGAGAGATCTGCACATCTGGCCATCAGACCATCTAGAGCATCCACTTCTCTGACCATAATACCCTTTGCGACCCCGCCTATGGAGGGGTTACAGGACAGCTCTCCAATGTTTCTTTGGTTGTAGGTCAACAGCAGAGCTCTTTTTCCCATTCGGGACACCGCCGCCGCGGCCTCAACTCCAGCATGGCCGCCACCAACCACTATGGTGTCATATGTTCTCCTGTTTCGCATAATTTCTATTTCCCATCAAACTTCGGACCCAGAGAATTAGTATTCAATATGCTGTACAATTTTAAAAACTTCGAAGAGCAGCTCAGTCTGTTCAAGAATCTTCTGGGGATGTGATCCTAGAACTCCGTTGGGAATTGGAACACCAAGGTCTTGGAAATAGTC
>JAITBB010000109.1 GCA_031283795.1 Rickettsiales bacterium | reverse complement strand
GTCTCCGTCGCTGAATCTAAACTCACTCTCTCCTGGATACAAGATGAATTTACTGCCACTAGAACCGCTAGCCTGGCAGGTTTACTCCCAGAGGGACTAGGTTATCAGCATGGTTTCGTCATCCAGATGGGATGGAACGATTCCAGCGCATCTAGGTCCACCATGGGCTCTTCGGCTGTCACTGTAGATGATGAAACCCTAGGACTTTACCCTGAGCCATTGGAGTTAGTTCTTCTCTAGTGGCGCTAGGAACTATTTCTAGATAGATTCTATCATCCTCTCAACACTCCGTCAGTGTCTATGTAGACCTCTAGAGGGGAAAAATGAGATAGATGACGAATTTGAACTGGACAGAGACTATTTTGGGGCCGAGAAGGTGTGGAGAAAGAGAGGAGACTGCTAGAAAGACTATGATATTTAGAGTTCTAAAGAAATATGGCACTTGGAGAATAAAAGGAAATAGAAGGCGGGGGTCCCGGGTAACAAAAAAACTTGTATAATTATAATTAATCCCTAGACTGACTCTATAGTCACTCTACAAAGAAAGAGGCAAGATCTAATGACGCTAGGGATAGTGATAAAATACGGCTAGCTCCCATGTCAGACAGAGAAAAATTACCATATTTTGATACCTATGCGGCAGAGCGGGATTGGGTGCCGAAGTATACGGTCTATCACTGCTATGGAACCAATGGAGAGCCGGAGAGATCAATAAGAGTAAACTACAATGAAGTTAATGAGCTATTGAACAGGGGTATAGGCAGTCTCAACGACCTAGTGGCTGGAGGAGCCATAGAGGATGTGACCGAAGGCGCCAGTAGAAAACTCAGCACCTTTGATGAGATAAAACCATATCTTCGAAAGAGTTCTCAACAAATTCTTCAGAATAAGGTTAAAATTGGTCTGGATGGTATGACTGGTGGGTTTATTGAAGAAAGACAGCTTATAGAGCTCGTAAATGCAGACAACGTCAAAGAAATCGAGAGAATGAGATTCCAAAATCGTAGTAATTTATCCTATGATAATGTGACGTCGTTTCTGGAGTCTGTGGGAATCACCTCGAAAAATATAAATAAAATACCCGGTGACTTTGTATCGGTTGATGTGACAACGCCGAATGAAAAGCACGCGCTATGTCTTACGGTGGACATTGGGAAAATAAGGAAAATTGGCTGGGAAAATGCGGATAGGTCGAATGATGTTTTTATCTATGGCTATGATAGTAGTAGAATTGTTGGTGACAGGGAGACCAGAGAGAAGGGATATACCCTCGATGGAATCGCAAAAAATTGTCGAATGCTGAATTGGGATCAGCAGAAATATGGCTCCTGCTGGTACAATTCGGCGGCTTCGGTGTTGACAGCCGCGAAGGATCCGGATCTCATTGGAGAAATAAGGAGTGGAGGAATAGAACTTCAGGAACTCAACAGGAATAGTATGAGAGAACTCGGAAACGAGGAGGCTCCGAATAACTTCATGCTAAAGCAGATGGGGATGCTGCAGGAAATAGCGGAAAAAAGTGGGATTAGCTCAATTGGAGACAAACCTTTGGCCGAACAGCTGGTTAGAGGTGATCTGGTGGATAGGGTGCTGAGGTTGTCGGAGAAGGAACAATTGCTAGAACAGTTCGAAAAAAAAGCCCGGGAGGTATTTGAAAATATTGAGAAAGAGCGTAGAGCCGTTGAGCCGGATTTCAAGTTTACCGATGCCAATGTTAAAGAGATTATGGATAAGCACAAAAAGACGCTCTTAGAAACACCCACCGGAGTAGATGATGCTAGTAGTAGGATTATTGTGGAGGAGAATACAAATGATACCTACACCGTAGTTCGCGAAAATAAGTCCAAATTCGCTCTCCGTGTCACTACGGATCACGTCGAGAGCGATGATGATGATAAATACACCTTGGTTTACGGGATGGTCACTAGTTTCGAGGAGCTTATAAAGAGATACAGAGATGCGCTTGCCATAATGTTTGGGATATGCCTCGATGAGTATGCACAAATTACCTATCTGGGCAACGAGAAGACCGTTAGGACATTTAGAAAAATATCTTCAGAGATAATTTATCACTCCGCCTTCGGTGATTCTTCAGAGTCCAGAGAACGGCTGATTGAGGGGAATAGTGAAGAGAAGGGAAAGGAAGATGGTGTAGAAAAGGAAATGGGAGCACAAAAAGATAATGCGGCTAGTCTGATGAACAACCGATTTGTGACAGGTCTAAAAAAATTAGAAAAGCTCAATAGGGAATTCCGCGCTCTAGAGAAGGATTTGAAACAGTTAGCCACGTCTCCTTGCGCAGAGGCTATGAAGCAGAGGGAGAAAATGGGGCTATTGGTCCTCAGAGATAACTGCAGCACAACGGGTTCCACAAAAAATGGAGAGCTCGCCACCCAAAATGTTAGAAAAGTAGAGAGTAGACAGAACTCTGGGATCCGTGGCATTTGATTTTGCCCCCTGGCAGAAACTATCGTCTCGGTCCGCTATACCCAATTGATATCCGTAGGGGGTACCTATCTATAAATTTCAGTGACAGATCAGCAAATCGGCGTCTAAGCTTCGGAAATATTTGGATCCACAGATATTTCGATCCGTGGATCCTGATCCCAAGTGGAAAAAATATACAGACAATGATGCTCTGCATAGTTGTTCGCCACGTCGCTTTCTCCAAGATATCAAGTGTTCTCAGGGGGTGCCGCATAGCATAGAAAAATGGAATTTTCGCTGAAAATATTGGATTATACCAGTCACTATGGTTAATCCCATCCAGGTACCAGATGGTAGACATCATCCTTATGTCTCTTTTTGTCGGATTATCATTGAAACAATTTAGCCATTTGACTAGTGTAGCCGCCTTTAAAAATATATCCTCTCCTCCAAATATTTTCTTTACATCCTCGGCAAACAGAACGGCACCATCGGAAATAATTGGATAGATATCTCTGTGAACAATGGCATCATTGTCATTCCGCTCACTCTTATAGATTGGCCTACCATCCTCGGTTAGGTTTTCGACAGGATATTCTGGGGCTGTAAATAGAAATTCAAAGAAGTTCCAGTTTTTGCTAAACGTCTCCTCGGTGTTTTCTGCACTGTTCTCAGCATTTGACACAAACTCTCTAAAATCATAGAGGTCCCGTGGTCGCACCTTAAATCTATATGACTTGACCACCCAGTATAGTCCAACCACCGGTAGTCCAGTCGCATCCTGGATAAGCTTCTGCGCGTTAAATAGTCCTGCAGTCGTGTCCACAATGCCAATTTTATCGGCTCCACTAATGATTTTGCTGAGATAGTTCTTGTAATTTTTATACCATACTGTCGAGTATTTCTTAAAAATATCCTTGTTATTCTGGATAAAATGGTATTGGCTGAGTCGCCCGATGAACCGTGTCCTGTCCACCAACTCTCTAATTTCCGAATCAATTTTACTGTAGTAATTAATAATGTTGCCGGCGGGCTGTCTGCTTTTCATCGTACAGTCAAGACGAAAAATAAGATTAAAAATACGTGCCGCATAGACATAGTGACTTTTTATGCCGCTGCCAAGAGTATCGAAAATCCTCTGGATGGTATAGCCATCCCGGGCGATAAATAGTAGTTCATTCAGCCCCTCTATGGTTGCCTGCGATCTGATCCATCTGCTGTATCCATAGCCAATTGTACCCGCATACTCATAGCCTATGTCCTCCCAGTAGTCTGTGGAGATTAGACCCAGCATCTTTTTTTGCCAGCGCATAGCCAGCATCATCACCAGAATGCCCGCGTCAACATCGACATATGTTTGGTTTATAAAGATCCTAGCCCGCTTCGAGTATCTGAGAAATTGTTTTTTTAGCCGTTCATATTGTACAGCACGAATACCATAGTTTCGTGGATTCAAATAGTCTGATATTCTATTGTCGCCAATATGCAGGATATCCTTTGGTCTCACCCCCAACTCTGCTAGGACATGTTTGTACATGGTGCCTTTAAATTTTGTCTTGCCCAGGTCACTGGAAACATAGATTCCGTCATAGCCATCGAAACCATTTTTCTTCAGTGCCTTCGCAATGAAATCTGTTGGCATATACATGTCCGACATAATGATGATTTTCTTACCCTTTGACTTTGCATAGTCAAAAACAGCCTTCAACTCCGGATTCTGCACCAAAACTGTCAATTCAAAATCCATCTCAAACTGCTTTAGTGATTTAAAAGTCTCGTCTATTTCTTCGTAGATATCATCGAATGTTACATCTTCGCGATCCGGATTCCTACGGCGAGCTTCTCTTTCGGCTATGAGGCGAAATGTGTGAAATCCCGGGGCTCTTTTAATTCTCTCTATATGGGCAAATAGATC
>JAITBB010000044.1 GCA_031283795.1 Rickettsiales bacterium | reverse complement strand
GCATTGATTTTTTCTATATGAGGATTTGCCCTATGGCCACACCATGTCCAGTAGATTCAGAAGAGTTAGAGAACTCTCTGGTTTTATGGAGGAACATGCTTTTAGAAATTATGTGAAAGTGCTCTCTTCGGAAGATGTTGCTAGAAAGCGCGAGGATATAATGATCTACGGGTCACAGAACAGCAAACTTATAGAGTCTGGACGTCTCGCCGGAAACTCTGGATTTCCTATACGGTCTCATTGGAAAGCTCTTCCAGATATTTTCTGTATAGATCCGGTCGCCTCTTCTCTGTTATGTTTTTGGCCTCAGTGAGTTTCCAGTTCTCTATCTCTCTGTGGTTTCCGGATAAGAGAACCTCTGGCACCTCTCTAGTTTTCCACAGCCGAGGTCTTGTGTACAGCGGATACTCTAAAAGATTTCTGTAGTTGTTGTCTCTGGCAGCACCAAAACTATCCTCCTCTATAGATTCACTTCTAAGCACGCCACCTCTATAGCGCATCACACTCTCTATCAGAGCTAGAGTCGGCAATTCTCCTCCCATCATGACAAAATCCCCTATGGATAGCTCTTCAATTCCATACTCATCTATTACCCTCTGGTCTACGCCCTCATACCTCCCACACAGCAGTGCTATCTTCTCAAATTTTGCAATTTCTGCCACAACCTGCTGGTTAAGTGGTCTACCTCTTGGGCTCATGTAGTATATTTTACTTCCATCTCCAGATTCAACGTTGCTCTCTATAGCTCTTCCAAGGACATCCGCCCTCATGACCATTCCTCTTCCTCCACCCATTGGAGTGTCGTCCACTCTTCCGTATCTGTCCTCAGCATAGTTCCTAATGTTGACAATCTCTAGGGTCCATATGCCCCTTTCTAGGGCTCTACCCAGTAGGGATCTGGAACAAAAATCTCCTATTATCTCTGGAAATAGCGTAAATACGGTTATTTTCACCGTCACCCGGCTATTCTTTGTCGGAATCTACTGCATTTTTCCTGAGAAATGGTGGAGTAGAGAGATCATCATTCCTAGCAAATTTCCTGGAACAGGATGCTAGAGTCAGGAAAATTAGAACCACAGCGCCTAGGTGTCTCATGGAGCAAATTATTGATAGTTTTCATCGATGGTACTGGCACTGTGGTTAAAAGCAATATCCAGTGGATTTTAGTTTGAATTTATTGCAAGTACTGATGGTATGGGTTAGATCCATTGACAATGTAACCCCATTCCCAGATCCTCCAGAAAGGCAATTAGTCCTTTCTAGTCTGTGTCGCACCTAGTTCCGGACTAGTTTTCCATGGTGGAAAATCAATCCAGGGACGGACCCATAATATGAATAAATTTACTTGACACCTAAAGCCAAACTAGTACAAATCTACTCCAAGATACTTGGAGGGCAGTTGGTGTACCAATATTATTATTCAGCGTTCTATCGACCCCTAGGATGGGTTGGTGCGGATCGGGAGTGGGCGCTACCATTCGGAATATCCTGGGGATTCGTCCAGGATCCCATGGTGGAGTCGGAGCGGGGGGACTATGATTAAAAAATTCACTATAGCCTGTAACTTTGGAGGAAATGTAGCGGATACAGACTTCTATGTAGGTAAACCCGGCCCCGGCAAGCATCCGATAGGATTCCAGATGAAGTGGCTAGCTGACGTGAAGGGCGGGGCGGTACCGGGTGACGTGGCAAGTGCAATAGAAAAAATCAGAGAGATAGCGGATGATAACGATGTCTCATTTGAGGATCTCTGCTTCTATGCCATAAACGTAGCAAATGGTAAAATAGACGAGGAGATACCGGAGTTTAACAGACTTCTAGCACTGCTAGGCTGATGGTAGACAACAGAGGGGCCGGAGAAAGAGCCGTATTGGTCTACAGAATAAGGAGGATCCTGAGAGAGGTTGTCCAGTTTCTGGCGGTTGTTGTACTGATAACCCCCGCATATCTATATGTCTTTCGCAGCATAAGGGAGGGCGGTTCCTCGGGTTCTGTGGGGCGTTTGGCTAAAAAAATATCTGGTATCTACGGAGGTAATCTGTGTCGCAGGTTCACCATAGAGGGTGTAAGATTTGCAAACTCTGATAGGATCAGAGAGTACGTTGAGAGATACTGTTTTCGCGGTGATCTTGGCTTGGCCGATCTAAAATTAGCCCTACTGGAGGATCCCTGGATCAGTAGGCTCTATATTCAGAAAACTATACCCGATGCGTTGAAAGTTGTTGTTATTGAGCATAACCCATTTGCCGTGTTCACCAGTGACTATAAAAATTATATTCTAGTTAATGAGCTAGGGGAAAGGATATACATTCCGGATGAGGAAATTGCAAATTTCAGCAGCCTATTTCTGATAGTCGATAACGTTTTTAATCCGACTGAGATGGGGAAAATGTTCAATATACTATCAAACTATGCCAATGTGGCCAGAAAGGTTTCGACCCTTGTAAGAATGAGAAATAGGAGATGGAACCTCAGACTCAGAAATAACGTACTGGTTAAAATGCCGGAAGATAGCGAATGCACAACAAAAACCTGGACGATGTTGAGTGATCTACTGGAAGTGTACGGTCTGGACATAGATCTGGAGGAAATTGATTTTAGAATAGATAGAAAAGTTTTTCTGAAATACAAAACTGGAACCAGAGAAAAAATTGATCAGTTTTCTAAAATTCATAGTAGATAGGTTGTAAATAGGTTATGTTTAGAGAATTTCAGATCCACACTATAGTCCCTTGGCATTATGGCTTCCACAGTCTCCGAATTTGCTGCTCAGGACAGTGCTGTACCTCGATAGAACTCTGGTCCCCTAAAATTATTGATGTGGCACACGGCTATGGCCAGGGCGTCTGCTTCGTCTTCGGTCTTTGGGTCTAGAGTTGGAAAAAGATATCTGATCATGGTACCCACCTGAGCCTTGCTTGCCTTACCGACTCCAGTAACACTTTTCTTAATGGTGTTTGGTTTATACTCGAAGACTTCCATATTATTCAGTCCGGCACATAGCAGAGCCACACCTCTCGCCTGACCAAGCTTCAGTGAGCTGATGGGGTTGTTGTTTACAAATGTTTCCTCTAGAGAGAAATAATCCGGCCTATAGAGGATCAGAAGTTCATTCAGTTCATTGAATATATTTTTCAATCTATTTCCAATGGATGTTCCAGCATCTGTAAAGATGGTACCACTATCCAGGTAGGATAGGCTACTGCCGTCTGATCTGACCAGACCATAGCCGGTTTTTATGAGACCTGGATCAACACCTATAACAATCATATCAGAAATTCATATTGATTGTGTCAACGCCACTGCCCGATGAACTCTCTGGAAGAAATGTCTGGTCAATACCAAACTCACCATTGCCGGAACCGCTTTGATCTCCTCTGCGAGAATTATCGTCTATGTATATTCCCAGTTCTTCTAGCTGTTCCGCACCCGAATCCCTGGTAGAAGCTTCACTCTCCTCAGAATCGGAATCATCACTCTTAAAGGCCTCCAAAATGATATTACTCTTTGGCGTGGCCAGTGTGGGTTTTTTCCCGGTGGTCATATCTATCTTTCTGAAACTGATACCCTCTGGAATCCTAAATGGCACAGACTGCTCATTCTTAAGAATCTCCCTCATGGCCTCTATGAATATTGGAGATGCTACTCTGGAACCCGTTTCGTTTTCTCCCAGGCTTCCATTGTCATCAAAGCCCACATAGATGCCGATGACTATATCAGGAGTACACCCTATGAACCAGGCATCTCTGAAATCATTGCTGGTGCCGGTTTTACCGCCAACGATCTTACCTATTTCTCTGAGACGTCGGGCTGTGCCGTATTTCACTACACCCTCCATTATATAGGTCACCTGATAGGCGCTTTCGCTATCCGTTATACTGGGCCTATTGTCCTCCAGAAATGGAACTTCCACATAGTCGACATTCTCTTCGCTGACTAGACATTTTTCGCAGAGTCTATCGTCTCTCCTAAATATTATCTTGCCATGTTTATCCTGCACCTTCTCAATGGTTGCGATGTCTATATACTTACCTCCGTTTACAATCATTGCATAGGCTCTGGTTAGACTGATTGGGTGTGTCTCCAGAGATCCAAGGACAACGGAGTATAGTCTCTTTGGTCTATCACTTATGCCAAATCTTTTTATAGTTTTCACAACCTTGCCCAAGCCCACCTGACTCGCCAGTCTCACCGTTGCTACATTGTAGGAACTCTGCATAGCTCTTCGCAGCGTGACCAGACCATGGAATTTCTCATCGAAATTGCGCGGTCTGTAGGTTGGTGAGTTCAATCCCTGGCTGAGAACTATCTCCTCGTCCATGATCGTATCCGATGGCCTATGACCATTCTCAAAGGCCGCGAGATACACTATGGGTTTCATCGCCGATCCGGGTTGTCTGTTGGCCTGGGTTACTCGATTAAAATTAATTTCCGAATCTATGTAGCCGCCAACCATGCCCAGGACTCTACCTCTATGGGGATCAATGGCAACGGCACCTCCATTGACTATTGGGGTTTGGCGCAGGAGGTAGCCACCATTACTACTATTGGAGTTTTCAACAAATATCACATCACCCACATGCAGATTTGTGTCCGTCACAACCTTGGCCTCTCTATGAATCAATCTCTCATTACCCATGTTGTCAACTCCCTTTGTCTCTAGGACAGAGGGACTTAGGGCCCATTTTAAATTTTCCATAGTTATATAGCTCGTCCTCACCACCAGGCCCCCGATGGTGGAAAGACTGTCAAAATCATAGGTCTTCAGATCGGGATTATGTGGCATACCTATGACTACGCGTTGGTTCTCCTTCTCAAAGGCTAACACTACAGCTCTTTTCCAGTTATTGCGGTAGTATCCACTCACCACAAAGTTTTTTAGTCTTTGGGACCAGTTGGACTGAAAATCACTCTCATTGCCCTCATAGATATTACCAAGAGCACCCCTGTAACCGTGTCTCCGATCATATTCTTCCAGCCCATTCTTAAGAGCTTTGTCTAGAATCTTCTGTATGTTCGGCTCTATGGTTGAAGAGATGATCAGTCCCTTTTTCATCAGATCATCCTCGGTAAATTTGGTAAGCATGCTTTTTCTAACCTCCTCAACGAAGGCGCCGAAATTAAAGTATTCATCCTTTCTGATTGGCTTTCTGAGTTCTATGGGTTTGCTTATGGTCTCCCTATACTTCTTCTCGTCTATCAGGCCATCGTTCCTCATCCTATCCAAAACCCAGTTTCTCCTTTCCAGAGCTCTGGGGTAATTTTTTATTGGATTCACCTTACCCGGAGATTTTGGCAGGGCTGCAAGCAGCGCCGCATCCTCCAGAGTTAGCTCATCTAGAGATTTGTCAAAGTATGTTAGCGCAGCAGCAGCCACCCCATAGGAATTGTTTCCAAGAAAAATATGATTCAGGTATAACTCCAGAATTTTATCCTTTTCAAAATCTCTCGTAATCCTTACGGCCAATATGGCCTCTTTAATTTTTCTCTGAAGGGTCTTCTCACTGGAAAGAAGCATGTTTTTGACGATCTGCTGTGTTATGGTGGAACCACCCCTAAAGTTCGTATTTTTATTCCTGTAGTAGTTATACACATTATAGAGAAATGCGGAAAATACCGAACCAATATCAAGCCCGCTGTTTTTGTAGAAATTCTTATCTTCGGCAGAGATAAAGGCCTGTTTAACCAAATCAGGTATGTCGTCTATGGACACAAATAGTCTCTTCTCCTCCGCATACTCTCTGAGTAGCACGCCATCACTACTATATACTCTGCTGGTTATTGGGGGTTGATAGTCCTCAAGTTCTGAGTGCCTTGGTAGGCTCCTGCTGTAGTAGACAAACAGACCATAGAGTGTGACTATGGTAGCTAGAATGGCTATATATACAATCCTAGCTAATAGTCCTATTATTTTTTTCAACATAGCTAGCCCTTCTGATCTCAAAAAATTCTAGATCCAAACCATACTCCTTTTCAGTGCGTAGGTAATCAAAGCCAATTTTTTTCAGTATTTTCACGGAGGCTGCGTTTTTACTTAGTGCGGTTGTTGCTAATCTGTCTATGGTGGGAAAATTCTCAAATATATAGGCCAAAACCCTAGTGCACACTTCGGTTCCGATGCCTTTTCCCCAGTATTTCTTTCTAAAGGCATAGCAGAAGGCATTTGAATCTGACAACCACAGCTTCAATGCGCCACATTGACCGACAAAATCCCCAGTGGTATCATATACGGCCCAGTAGCTATAGCCGAATTTCTCCTGGGAATAGGTTATATCACTGTACTTTTCCACACATTCTTCAAAGGTTTTGGGCTTTCCACCATTATGGTTCACATAGCGCATTACCACTGGGTCCTGGTTTAGCGAACAGAACTCACCAAAATTATCCATTGTAAATTTTCTAAACGTATACTTGTCTGTTCTGAAGACCACATTTTCTTCACTTTCTGCCATAGATATCCTCATATCTCACTATGTCGTCCTCACTCAGCAGATCGCCGGTCTGAACCTCTATTAGTACTAGATCTAACCCGGTCGAATCGGCTAAATTGGCCACTCTATGCTTCGTTCCCATAGGTATGTACACATGTTCATTTCTTCTCCTAGGTAGTTTTTCCTCTCCAAGCGTAACGATACCTTCACCCTCCACCACCACCCAGTGTTCGTTCCTGTGGCTGTGGGACTGCAGCGATAGCATAGAGCCCGGATGCACCACCAGCCTTTTTACCACATAATTCTCACATTCTAGCAGCAGCTCGAAGCTGCCCCATGGTCTCTCCACCAGTTTCCCCATACAC
This sequence comes from Rickettsiales bacterium, assembly GCA_031283795.1. Classification (GTDB taxonomy): domain Bacteria; phylum Pseudomonadota; class Alphaproteobacteria; order Rickettsiales; family UBA1997; genus CALXRO01. The sequence goes on along the minus strand of JAITBB010000044.1, from coordinate 6,784 downwards.
AATTACCGCAAATCTTCTAAAGAATCCTCTACAAAACTACTGAAGATTTTGCCTTTGTCAAATTCTAGTCTGGGCAACACTGAAAACCTCCATCATGACCATCACTGGTATCTAAGGGCCTCCGTAGGATCTAGTTTTGTTGCCTTCATGGCTGGCACCATGCCAGACACTATACCCACAATAACCGCAATCATTATAGATATAATTATAGTTACCACACTTATTGGCACGTCCTTATGGAGAATCACACCGCCTATCTGGGAAAATATTATTCCCAGAACCATGCCTATTAGACTGCCCGCCATAGAGAGCAGCACGGATTCCAGTAAAAACTGCACCATTATATCCAAGTTTTTCGCTCCGAGGGCTTTTCTTACACCTATCTCTCTGGTTCTCTCCGTTACCGAGACTAGCATCATATTCATAATTCCTATGCTTCCAACTATAAGGGATATCGAGGCTATGGACGTGAGCAGCACAGAGAGTATGAATGCTATGTTGCTGACCTTATTGGCAATCTCCTTTAGATTCATAATTTCAAAGTCATCATCCTCATTTTCTGCTATCCTATGCCTCTCCTGTAGAAGCGCCGTGACTCTACTCTGGACATAGGGTAGTGTTTTTTCATCATCGGCAATCACTTCAATCACATGTATAGAATTCTGAACTTTATTGGACGTCAATCTCCTCTTAACGGCGAAGAGTGGAGCTATTATCACATCATCCGGATCACCCATTCCACCGCCCTTTCCAACCAGAGTTCCTATGACCGTAAATGGTCTCCCCTTTATTCTTATCATGGTTCCTATGGGATTTTCTCCCTCATCAAATAATTTTTCAACGATTGTCTGACCAATAACGATATATGGCATCCCATCGGTCACATCCTGCTCAGAGAAAATGGTACCATTCTCTAGCTCATAGTTTTCGACGACAAAATACTCCGGAGTTGTCCCCACAATCTTTGTGGACCAGTTATTTGACCCGTGGACCGCCCTGAGAGCTACCTGTAAAAATGGAGCGGAGTACTTGACATTTCTCAGCTCTTTTATGGCCAAATAGTCCTGATACTTCAGAGGGAGTCTACCACCACGGTCAATAACTCCACTCTTTCTTCCCGAGCCAGCCAGGACAATAAGCTTATTTCCTCCAAGAGATTCAAGCTCTCTATTTATCTCATTTCTGACCGTTTGTCCCGTGGCTACCATAAGAACAACGGCGCATACCCCTATAAGAATACCAAAAATCGTCAGAAATGACCTAAGCTTGTTGGACTTCATGGAAATTCCTGCCTCATTCACCAGCTGGAGAAACAACATAATACTTCAATTGACCTACTACGATTAACAATCATACACTATATTCCAGAAAAAACAACGAAATTTATGAAACATTTTTGGAAAACTATAAATTCTCATTTGGGTCTGGATTTCATTGGCGGAGAAAGAGGGATTCGAACCCTCGGTGCCTCAAAGAAGCACAATGGTTTTCGAGACCATCCCATTAAACCACTCTGGCATTTCTCCCGCGAACCCTATTCCCAGACTACATCTTACTGAGACCAAGGAAAAAGTTTCTGATGAAGAATAGAATTGACGGACCTATTTTCAATAGGAAGTAGAGAGCTGTGAACACTGCCCCAATCAGTATTGGTATTGCAAATATAAAGGTTAGAATTCTTCTCAGGGTGGCCAGTGCCTTCTCATCTTTGGAGATTGTATTTTCGGTGAAGGAAATAGTTAGAACCTTATTGTCTGCCAAATAATTATCATCTTCGGCGCCCACATCGGGACTCTTTTCGCCAAGAGCTTCCATACTCTTGTTCGCCATAAATTCGCCTAGCATCGCTTCGGGATCCACCATAGCCGACTGACATAATAATCATTCCTCTGTCCGTAGTATAGTGATCAATAACATTTAGTCAATAGGGAATTCCTGCCATCGGCATCTTTTTTTCTACTCCAATGGCCCCTGGATTGCCAGTGCAATCCAGGGGCCCCTCCAAATACTTCTCCAAATACTCCGGCCTCTCCTGACATGACACAGTCCAAAGGTATTTACCGACAATGGGATACCAAATCTCTAGCCCTTTCTGTCCATCCATATCAGAGCCGTGTCCAGCATTCTGTTTGAGAATCCCCATTCGTTATCATACCAGGAGCCCACTCTTACAAAATTGCCCTCTATGACCTTTGTCTGTGACATGTCAAATATGGAACTGTTAGTATTATGCACAAAGTCAATGGAAACGAGCTCCTCTTCGGTATAGTCAAGAATGCCCTTCAGTTCTCCAGAGGCATATTTTTTAACTATAGAGTGAATCTCATCAACGGTGGTTCCTCTTTTAGCCTCGAAGGACAGATCAACAAACGATACATCCGGAGTTGGCACCCTTATGGATACACCATCCAACTTTCCTTTGAGATGTGGTAGAACGAGAGCAACAGCTTTTGCGGCTCCTGTAGAGGTTGGAATCATCGACAGACTCGCAGCCCTGGCTCTCCTCAGATCTTTGTGGGCACAGTCTACGGTTCTCTGATCATTGGTAAAGGCGTGGATGGTTGTCATATGTCCCTTAACCAGACCAATTTCCTTGTCTAAAATCTTTGCTATTGGAGCGAGACAGTTTGTTGTGCAGGATCCATTGGATATTATGTCGTCGGATTCCAGTAGACTGCTGTCATTAACACCTACAACTACGGTTTTAACTGTACTATCTTTAGCCGGAGCAGATATTATCACCTTCTTCGCTCCTGCCTTTAGATGGGCACTGGAACTTTCTCGATCCGTAAATAGACCTGTACATTCGAACACCACATCCACCGCCAGTGATTTCCAAGGCAGAGCCGAGGCATCCTTTTCAGCGTAGACTTTTATTGTCTTTCCGCCCACAATAAGACTATCACTCTTTATTTCCACATCCCCTCCAAATGGTCCATGGACCGAATCATACCTGAGGAGATGTGCATTTGTTGCTATCGGAGTCAGATCATTGATAGCAACAATGTCTACACCCTTATATTTCTTCATATTTTCAAAATAGGCCCTAAAGGCGCATCTTCCTATTCTTCCAAAGCCATTGATGGCGATTTTCACTGTCATACGACAAACCTCTCTATTTAGAGTTACTAACGCTATATTTATTTACCTGTTTTTCGTAATAAGTAAAGGCCTTTCGAAATTCGGAGAGTGGGAATTTTACCGTGATTTCTCTGAATCCCTCGGGAAATGTAGATTTTTTCATGGCAAATCTTATGTAGAAATAATTTCCAGATTGGATCTGTTCGAACATATTTTTCGTCTCTTTGGCTTCAAAGGAAACTATGCCATATTTTCCATCCTGGGTTGGTTTGGAGGCTATCAATTTATTGTTATCAATCCGCACAAAAACAGCCTTGCCCGGATAACTATCCTTTGAGATCACCAGCACCGGGGTCACATTATAGGGATTCACAAAGATTGTGGTTTCCTCAGTTATCTCCACAAAAATAATGCACCTCACGTTCTCAAACATTTCGTCCTCCTCACAGGAGACATTCCAAATGCCAAAGTCCCTATTTGTTATATTTTTATTTGCTATAACATCACCTCTGGCCACACCGCCAAACAGTAACACAAGGGTAATCAGAAAGAAATTTCTATACACCAAACTCACCCTGTAATGACAGACCGAATACATAGTTCCCGCAGTCTATCGGTGATAAATCATTTTTCAATATTCCCCGTAGTCAGTGGGACCATCTCATATTCTTTGTTTTCACCGTGCTACCGTCTGGCGCCAATTTTTTTTACGGTTGACGCCGGTTTTGCCGCAGAGCCAAATTTTACAATTTGGAGCTAGATTTTTCCGTCTCATCCGTTTTTCATGGATTCATTCTATAATTAAACTTATAGTCACCCCGAACCGGATTTCGCACGCGGGTTCCCAAAGGTGACCTTTTGTCTTGTATTTTAAAAAATCATTAGATACCATCCCTCGCGGATATTGAATAAATAATAGTCGGTTTTTACCATGTCTACGAAAAGAACTTTTCAGCCCAGTCTTCTAAAGAGAAAGAGAACACACGGCTTTAGGGCTAGAATGTCAACCAAGGGGGGAAGACTGGTAATAAATAGAAGAAGAGCAAAGGGGCGGAAAGTGTTGTCCGCCTAGAGTCCGGGCACTTCTGCCACTGTACAGTTTAACAGCGGGGTGTAGCGCAGTCTGGCTAGCGCAGCTGCTTTGGGAGCAGTAGGTCGGAGGTTCGAATCCTCTCACCCCGACCAGAGTGTTTAATCTGGGCAGCAATGCGGTAGAAGAGAGCCAAATAGCTTTTGAGTGTCCTGTGGAGGAGAATTATGCATTGTCCAATTCAAATAAAAAATCTTAGTCTGGTGTTGCCCCAGAAGAGTTGTTTCGAAAATTTTTCGACTCAGATTCTGTTTGGAGATCGCATTGGCATTATCGGCAGGAATGGCAGTGGGAAATCATCTCTGTTAAGAATGATAGAGGAGAAGTTTCTAGATATTGCGATTGCATCAGTGCCACAGATCATCGATGAGTTTGTTACTCTTAGTGGTGGACAGCGATTTAACAGAGCGCTGTCGTCAGCGCTTGGCCAGAAGCCAGAAGCACTACTGTTAGATGAACCAACAAATCATCTGGATCTGTACAATCGCAGGAGTCTGGTGCGTATGCTGGAGGCGTACCGCGGAACGCTGATAGTTGCAACCCATGATCGGGAACTGCTGCGTCGATGTGTCCATATTATTTGGCATATCAACAATGGGCAAATTACCGTTTTTCGTGGGAACTATGATGACTATGTTAGCAGGATAGACTTAGAGCGCCAGTCCATCACACAGCAGCTGGATAGCCTAGGAATACGTAAAAAAGCCATGCACCAGGATCTTATGCGAGAACAGGAGCGCATTGCCAAAAGTAGAGCCTCGGGGGAGAAAAAAGTCGCAACCAGAAGGTGGATGAAGAGTGTCGGAGATTCGAAGAAAACCAGAGCCGAGGGAGCCCAGGGTTCCAAGCTCAGAAACATTGATTCGGAGCGGCAGAGATTATCCGAACAGCTGTCGGAGATTCGAGTTCCCGAGGTTATTGTTCCAAAATTCCAGGTGTCTCATAGAGACATGGGCGATAGAACCATTGTGTCGATCAGAGATGGATCGATCAGCTATGGGAACAAAATCGTTCTACAAAGCATAAATCTGTCGGTCAGTGGCCGTGAGCGTCTTGCAATCCTAGGAGCCAACGGGAGTGGAAAAACTACGCTGGCTAGAGCAATCTGTGGCGATGAGAGTGTACTTAGATCTGGAGATTGGGATACGCCACAGCGGTCTGACATTGGGTATCTGGATCAGCACTATGAAAATCTGAATGTAGACAAGACAGTTGTCGAAACCATTGCCGAGGTGAATTCCAGTTGGAGTCATGCAGACATTCGCTGTCACCTGAACGATTTTCTATTCCGCAAAAATGAAGAAGTTAACAGTGCTATACGGAACCTCTCTGGAGGTGAGCGTGCCCTACTTTCACTGGCTAAAATTGCTGCCCAGCCGCCAAAGCTTCTGGTGCTGGACGAAATTACCAACAATATAGATATGGAAACCCAAGATCACCTGGTGGAGATCCTACGGGAATATCTTGGAGCCATGGTAGTCATATCCCATAATGAGGAGTTTCTATCCAAAATTAGAGTGACAGAATGGGTAATAGAACATAATTCCATCTCTGGAACACACAGGAGATAGTGATAGCTAGATCTCTTTCCTAGTTTTGTTCCAGTGACTACAGTATTTTTGTAGAACACAGGAGGAGCAGTGGGGTCCTAGCGCCTTACACTGTCGTCTCCCAAACAGCACAAGAACATTGTTGACCTGGCTCATATATTTTTTAGGAACAATCTTTAGCAGTTGTTTTTCAGTCTCCAGTACGTTCTTTGCCTCTACGATTCCCAATCTGTTGCTGACACGAAAGACATGTGTGTCGACGGCTATGGTGGGTACTCCAAAGACTATGTTGAGAATAATATTCGCTGTTTTTCTGCCGACACCATCCAGGCTCACCAGATCAGACATGCTGCCCGGTACTCTAGAACCGAATTTCTCTATTAATTTCTCACTTGTGGATAGGATGTGCTTTGCCTTTGTGTTATTATAGTTTATGCTTCCAATAAGTTCTCTAAGTCGGCCAAAGCCGAGTTTGACGACATCCTCGGGAGTCTGGACAACTTTGAATAATTCGGAGGTGACTCTGTTTACCCCGGCATCTGTGGCCTGGGCAGAAAGCATGACGGACAGTAGTAGAGTGAAGGGGTTGGTGTATTCTAATTCTGTCAAATCATTTCCGCCATATTCTCGAACAAGGATGGCAAATATTCTGCTAGTCTTTGACCTATTCACCTCAGGATATACCTATTGTACAGCATGACTAGGATGCTCTTCAATACTATGTATTTATTTCTGAAGAATAGAAGCATTCCCCGGTAGGCCTCTAGAAGAATATTAATTCTGGCCAATCTATAGCTGAAATAGGTGATCGCCACCACTATGGCCAGTGACAGCACAAAGGTTAGATTAGTTCCAAATACGGGCACTATCGTACCCGATGATCTTTTTACATTCTTGACATTCTTTATTCTACTGCTGGTTAGAGGGTGCGAGGAGAAAATAGAGAAATATCCACCATCGCCCAGTGGTCTGAGCGCTTCGGCCATGTCTTCTCCACTGATGACCATTGCCGCTTGTCTATCGGCTCTATATTCTACACTTTTGCTGATCTGCAGTTGGATGA
>JAITBB010000103.1 GCA_031283795.1 Rickettsiales bacterium | reverse complement strand
CCCTGGGCAGGATGGGGTTGAGTCCGAAACCGGAGTGATAGAAAAATTTGAGAATAGGCTTCTGGGAGCTGATGGAGAAAAAAATGTTTACCTTAAGAGGGGGCCCTATGGTCCCTATGTCCAACTGGGGGAGGACAACAAAACCACCAAACCCAAGCGAATTGGTTTACCGAAGGGTATGAGTGAGAATGACATTGGCCTAGAGAAAGCCCTAGCCCTCCTACAGCTCCCAAGGACCCTTGGAAACCATCCGGGGGATGGACAGGTGATTAAGGCGAGCATTGGGCCCTATGGGCCCTACGTTACATGGAACAAGAAATTCTACTCTCTGAAGAGTGATGATGTTTTAGAAATTGGTCTAGCCCGAGCCCTTGAGCTAATAGCCTCCTATAGAGATAGAAAGAAGCCCAAACAATCCTAGCGGCCAGAGTACTCCAGAATTTTACGATTTTCAATGATGAGTGTTCTGTCTGTGCTCCTAGACAGCTCCCAGTTATGGGTAACGATGAGCATACCAGTACCATAGGTTCTCAGTGTTTCTAGCAGAAGATTCATAACTTTTCCCGAGTTCTCAGAGTCCAGATTTCCCGTCGGTTCGTCCGCCAGAACAATTGCCGGTCTTGTCACTACAGCCCTTGCTATGGCAACTCTCTGTCTTTCGCCGCCAGACAGTTCCGACGGCATACTAATTCTCCTTTCGAGCATTCCTAACCTCTCTAGCACCTCGGAGGCACTCTTTTCGGCTGATTTTTTAGAGGCTCCTCCGATGAGAAGGGGTAACTCGACATTTTCAATGGCGCTGAATTCCGGAAAGAGATGATGCATCTGGTATACAAAACCTATGTTTTTCTTCCTAATTTCCGTGAGCCTCCTTTCGGATAGGTGACAGGTGGACGTACCTCCTATTTCGACATCGCCGGAGTCGGCTCTGTCCAGCAGACCGCATATCTGCAGCAGAGTCGTCTTACCAGAACCCGATGGCCCCATAAAGGAAACCATCTCACCCCGCTCTATAGAGAAACTCACAGTATCCAGGACTCCAATGGGGCCTCCACTAGCCTCCCGATATGACTTTGTGACGCCCTTTACTTCCAGTACTACTGGGCTGGCTGCCACTTTTTTGATTTTTCCCTATTAAAATTAATGGCGTTTTCCTCTGCCTCGCTATCCTCTAATATTACGCCATCATCGACTATCGACTGGCAAACTCCACAGTCTATGCACTCATCAGGATCTATCACAAACATCTTTCCATCCTTTCTGAAGCAATTTGCAGGGCAGGATGCTGATGCCTCCTCTAGGCTGGCGTCACTATTTTTTACTACAACTCTTGGCATACTCGTAACAACACTAGTTAGTCATGTAAACCAAAGCTAGCGAGTTAAACAAATAAATCAACTTCTCCCGGAGCGGAGGGAAATTAAGTTTGTCACTACTAGAACCCAAAATAAAAAACACTTGACATAAAAATTCATATATAATACTCTTTGCACAGATTTTTTATAAAAAATAGGAGATTTTATGAAGTGTATTGGTATAAAAAGAAAGTTTACTCTGTTCCTACTCCTAGTGGGGCTGCATGTTGGCTATCGTTCTGGAGTAGCAGTGGCCAGCGGGTTCAGCGATACGGTTCCCCTAATTGGTGGAAGAGAAGAAGTGGCCAAAAAATTGGGTTTTGTCGGCAGGTTTTTTTCCTATATAGGAAGAATTCCAATAATTAATCGATTGCTTGGTAACTGTCTAAATATGTTTGGATTGATGATAGATGCGGCTGGCGATGAGGTCGGCGGAGAGACAGATGAGGCGTTTAATGCAGTGGGCTATGGTCTGAGAGAGGCGGGGAGAAAACTATTGTCCAAAACCCCTGGATCATCCACCAGCACTGCTGATAGCACCAATGATGGAGAGGGGGATGAAGAGGAAGAAGAGAATGACTACGGAGAGGAAAAGGAAGAATAGATGGTAGATTTGTGGGGCACTTTCCCTTTCCACCATTCGCTTATGGTAGGAGAAGTGCCCGCTACTGTATAGTCTGATTTAATACGACCAATAGTTCACCTTCGGTGAGAATGATAACTACCGTTTCCCTGTCCGCGACGTTAGATATGCCATTTACAAAGCCGAAGGGAAGATTGACATCGTTCAGGGGCCATCTGGTACCGGAGCAGGACAGTCCGTGGACCTCTGTAAGGGGGATGAGGGAGAGTGTTTTCCCCTCTACGCCGCCCAGGGTAAGCTTCTCTCTGACGAGAAACAGCTCCTCGCCACGCGCCGTTAGCATTCTGCTTTGAATTCCTCTGGGAATTTGTCTGAGGGTCAAGATATTGCAGAGACTATGGTCTATTCTGCGGCCGACCGCTCCCGCTATTGTAATCTCGTCTATGGTGACATTCCGATTTTCTAGAAAATACCTGAGAGAAAATACTAGATCTGACTCATCCTGGTTATCTTTTTTTACCACCGTAGCGGTGGGTCCATATTTTTCCAGAAGATCACTTCTGGCCGAATCCAGGTCTCCGATGATGAACGTGGGTCTGATATGTCCATAGTTATCACTCAACTCATTAAGACCACCATCCACACACACTATCAGGTCAAAGCTGTTGAAGAATTCATCACCCAGATCCTGTCCCAGACCGCCATTGGCTATAAACAGCAGCTTCATAGGCTCCATTGTTATGGTACATGGCCCATGTGATAAATGGTTCCACTTTTTTTTCAATCCCAATCCGGTATTCCCATTATAAATACTGATTTCACACCAGTATAGCGCTCAGCCCAGAGCTTCTTCTGTCTCGGAGCAATTCCAATTTATTTAGCGTTTTGTGAGCTAGTTCCGATGCCGCTCAAGCCAATTTTCTGCCGGAAATTTTTGCTGACACTATTGAATAAATAATTTTTTCCGCTATAATTTCAACGAAATATGCAGGTTCCCCTCAGGGGGGAATCGGAGAGGAATTTAGACCTTCTGGGGGATCGAACTGATCCGCTGCTGAGGAGTGAGTCGTCTCACAAATGCTTTATTAATAAAAAAGGGATTATTTATGTCTAGTCGAGGAATTATGGGTGTTAGGGGTTTGCTTCTGGTGATGGGGTTCACCGTAATGGTAAGTCTAGCCGGTGCGGGGGGTAAATCTTTGGATGTCTCTCCAAGTACGGATACGAAGGATGGTACCTCCCCGGCGTACGAGACTCAGGAGACCGGTTGGGTGACCGAATTGGCTGCAAATAAGGATAGCGATGCAAAAAAAAGGGCGCGTTATACCAAATATGAAGACTGTAGCGATTTGAAAGATTGTGTTGATAAGCTTCTTGTGGTAAACAAAAAGAAAATAACAAGACGACGCGAGTTTTCGAATAATAATAGTATGGCTGCTGGCCGCTACGGCACATGTTTTACTGATGGTAATGGTCTCGGAGATCAAGAATTTGTGGAATGGTCTATAGTACAGTTAAAATTAAGCTTGAAGGCTATAGACTATGCGGTATCGGAGGCTGGTTTGGCGGGAAGTAATGGAAGTGGTTCTAGCATAATAAACGGGCTTAGCCGAGATATGGGTGCACTTGGTGGTAAACTGCGAGCGGCCGAGAAGAATTTTAATGACTCTTTGGAGAATTACAATAATATTGGGGATAAGTTCGAAAAAAGTACTTCAAAAAAGGCCGATGAACGCAATAATGACAAGGCAAATAAAGCGCGCGGAGAGTTAGTGCGTTCTGAGGGAGAAGTTGGTGGATTAGTAAATAGGGCGATTGAGTTGCTCACAAAATCTAAAGGGAGCCTCTCAAAAAATAAGGGTGTTGGGCAACTAAATTCTTTTATCATAAACGGGTTGCTGGGAAATGACATTGAGGGGAACATTAAAGATACTGACTATTATTCTGAGTTCCTTATGAAGGATGGTAAATTCATCCCTCAAAGCAGGTTGGATGTATCTAATGCTACTGTAGCTAATGCTACTGTAGCTAATGCTACTGCAGCTAATACTACTGCAGCTAATACTACTGCAGCTAATATTACTGTAGCTAATATTACTGTAGCTAATACTACTGTATCTACAACTAACATTACTGCATCTAATATTACTAATACATCTAGTGTTGCTGCACCTCTTAAAGATACAGGTGTTTACAATAACCTCAAAAATGGTTCAGATATTGAATCGTCTGGAAAGGGCAGTAAACCAGTCGCTCCAAGTAATCCGAAAACATCTGGAGGATCTGAAACAAAAAAAGGAGATGGGAAAAAGAAAGAAGAAATAGCAAAAGGAGCAACAAAAGAAACAGCTAGGGAACCAGAGACTTCTTCCACTCCAAAAAAAGTAATGCAAAAAGTAGGAGATGGGAAAGATGAAGAAACAAAGGCGGAGAACATTAAAGGTAGATCTTTTTCTGGCACGACGGAAAAACAGATTGGAAGTCCGTTAGAGAACGGAGATAGAAGAGTTTCAGAGACACTCTTAGCTAACTCAAGGATTATCTTCTCCAGAATGATGGGAGATCTGGTGACCGAAAAGGAAAACAGGCATTGGCTAGATGCTGACTATGGTATGTCTGGTCATGGTGGACTGGCTGACACAAATATTGGAGGTGTCACCGCCGGCTATAGCCCAATTATGAAAGATAAGTACTCTCTATCTATGTCTATAACTCTTGATTTATCTGGGACCTCTCTAAAAGAGAATAGCGGCGATGGAATCACTGGGAACCTTACTACGGCGACCCTGGGAATTGGGGTTGTGGGGAGAGTTAGACCAGTAAATAACCTAGACACCTTCGCTCTCATTTACTACGGCTATAATGCCAACAAAGCCAGTTCAAAGATTGGAGGACTGGATTCCGGTAAAGATAACCAGAAATATAGCTCTTATGATTTCGGTGCTGCTCTGGCCGTTGGCTATGGATTCGATATAACTAGGGTCTATAGGCTGAAACCGGTGCTACAGCTGGGCTATTTGAATTCATCTATAGCAAAACATGATAATATGTCCGAAAGAAAGTTGGGTTCTCTAACTATGAGATATGCTCTGGAGAACATTATAACTGTCTCCAGGTTGCTTGGATTTTCCATGACATTGGCCTATAATCAGCTTCTGGGTACTAATGGCAATAGCAAAGATCTCTATAAAGAGATGGATAACCTAGAGTTTGCCTTTGGAGTTCAGAGAAAGTTTTCAAATGGGGATAGGCTTGCACTGAACGTTGGCTACAAAACCTCTGAAGGGGCTAGTGGTCTTGGAGGTGTTTTCAAAAATGGTTTCAAAAACTTTGGAGAGCTGGGCCTGGGTGTTAGGTATGGTTTCTAGAGCTTCGCCGGCACTGTAAATTTTTCTGCCAATTATAGGCGGATGAGATAGAAAAAGATCCGACTAGCCTACCATTAGCGGTAGGCTAGTCGGATTTTAGATAGGAAATACTACAGTTCCTGCCTCTGAATTCTCTGGAAAAACCAGTTCTCTCTGCTCTGCAGCAGTGATGACTGCGCCAGTGACTGATTCCCCTGTAAATTAATTCGAAAATGTAGATGGGTGCTGTGGTTACACATGAAAGAGAAATGGGCAGAGGTGGCCTAGAATCGTTACAAATGGTGGTTAGAGTCTAATCCAGGATTCCCATGTGAGCTTTGGAAAGCATATATCCATCCTCTGGTGTTGATTCGCTACTATTTCACAGGAATATTTTCTCTAGTCCTACCGCAGGATTAGTGGGGAAGTTAGAAACAGAAATAAAAAGAATGATATGAACTTCATAATTCCCTGTTCGGCCTGTGGCTCGGGATATCGGAGAATGTCAGAGAGAGTAGAATTTCCGGAGAGACAGAGCGGAAAATATTGGAGACTAGATTGGCTGGTGTTAGCTGTGGTGAAGAATTGTTCCCCAGAGAGATCGGGGCGCCATATTTCTAAAGGGAAAGGTGATCAGAGACTTCTCATTTTTAGCTGTGAGCCAATCCGAGTGGATGGGGCCGCCCTGGATCTATGGAACACTCCTAGGACGGCTAAACATAACGGTGTAGCCTCCTTGCCCCTCTTCGAGGTCCGGGTACGGTGGAGGAGTAGAGAGAAATAGTAGGATACCGGGAGTTCTATGGCGGAATAATTTCCAGGATTTCCGGAGAGTATCATATACCATTGGCGAAGGAAAGTGATCTTGTCTAGAGAGGCTTCACATGCTCCGAGCGTATACGTACGGCTCCAGCGGGTAAGTGATTCATCGGAAACACCGTAGGGGTTAGTTCCGATGGTATTTCATATGCCCAGCCTATTGGAGATAGAGGAATTCCAGTGGGTAATGAATCCTAGCTAGATGCTCCCTGCTCTTCCTCTGTGTCGATTTTCCCCACAACCAGTTTGGCTGGGGTTGTTCCTAGTTTTTCTCTGATTCTGTTTTCCATTTCTACGGCTATTCTGGGATTAGCCTTTAGATAATCCTTTATATTGTCCTTACCCTGGCCCAGCCTCTCATTACCATAGGAATACCAGGAGCCAGATTTTTCCAACACACCATATTCAACTCCCAGATCCACTATCTCTCCTAGCTTGGATATGCCTTCTCCATAGTATATTTCAAAGCCGGCCACTCTGAATGGGGGGGCCACCTTATTCTTAACGACCTTAACAACGGTCGTATTTCCGACCATCTGCTCTTTATTCTTTATAACCCCGGTCTTTCTTATGTCTAGTCTGACGGAGGCGTAGAATTTTAAAGCATTACCACCGGTCGTTGTCTCTGGAGAGCCAAACATAACGCCTATCTTCATTCTTATCTGATTTATAAAGATGACGGTGCTGTTGGTCTTTGATATGGAGCCGGTCAGCTTTCTCAGAGCTTTGCTCATCAGTCTCGCCTGCAGACCCATTTGATTGTCCTCCATATTACCATCCAATTCCGTTCTTGGAACCAGAGCTGCCACTGAGTCAATAACTATTAGATCCATAGCTCCGGATCTGACAAGGGTGTCGGCTATCTCTAGACCCTCTTCGCCGTAGGAGGGCTGTGATATCACAAGTTCTTCGAGATTTACTCCAAGGGCCTTTGCGTAGGAGGGATCAAAGGCATGTTCCGCATCTATAAAGGCACACGTGAGCCCGGTTTTCTGAGCCTCGGCTATAGCGTGTATTGCTAGTGTGGTCTTTCCGGAACTCTCCGGACCATATATCTCTATAACTCTGCCCCTTGGATAACCCCCAACACCAAGGGCTGTATCAATGGCCAATGAACCCGAGGATATAACCTGAATACCTTCGATCGGTCTCTGGCCGAACTTCATCGCGGAGCCTTTACCAAATTGCTTGTCAATCTGCATCAGAGCTATATCCAACGCCTTCTTCTTTTCTGGACTTATAACCGGCACTACATCTACCTTTGTCGAGACCACGTCATCCTCCCTCTTTTTCTCTACCACTCTCGCCATAGAACTAATTTCACTGATTCCCGTGCTATGCTATATTCTACAGTTACGATTGTTAAAAGTAAAGGATACAAAGTTTTATACACACCTCCATAGCCTATAGGACATCTTTAGATAAGATTCGTTCCTCCGCCAATGGATAGTAGCACTCTCCAGGAGTTCTAGAATCAAGTGCGCAGTGGGGTTTAGGGCTATTATTGTGCTTTCTCTCTAAATACCTGACTAGTTCCACTCTAAATTCTCCCACCATAGAACTCCAGAGGCCAGAGAATATAGGTCAACGGAGAAATAGTAGAAAACTGGTAACCCACCACCTCTGAACCGTGACAGACCATATCTAATACAGTATTGCCGTATTCTTCGCTCCACATTTCTATCGCTCAAAAACGGAAAATAGTGAGTGGCCCATGCCCGCTACAGGGCCACCCAAATGGGATGGGTGGAAAGTGTATCCGGATTTCTAACGGTTTGCTAAACTTGACACAGTTAGATCCTAGCTGACACATTTAGATCCTAGCTAATTAACAGACCACTGGTTATTTCTTTTTCAATGAGAGTGGATCCGTTTTCTCCAAAATTTTCCGAATGGCCTGATCTTCGGTTCTATTTTCCTTTTCCGTGTCTAAGTCTAACTAAGCCGCCACTAGGGAACTCTTCGAGTGCATTATTAATATTCTCCAAGTGTTCCTCACTCTTTCTTTTTTTATCCTCCTCCTCTTTCTTTCTATTTTCTTCTTCTTCATCACTGAATAAATCTATTGGTTTGAATGCCAATGAACGCTGTTGTTGGTCATACTGCTGTGGTTGCATTTGTTGTAATGAACCTTGCTGCTGCTGGTTAAAAAACTGTGTCTGCTGCTGTGATATTCCCTGGCCAAAACCAGGTAGATGTATTGATGGATATGACAACTTCTGCACTTCCGGATATCCAAGATTTTGTGGTTGATTCTTCTGCTGCATATGCGATTGTGGCAACACTATATTTTTGGCT
>JAITBB010000035.1 GCA_031283795.1 Rickettsiales bacterium | reverse complement strand
ATTCTTCGCTGATTCCGAGCTACTTCTGTTTCTATGGAATAGTGGATTTCCTATTTCTCACAAAGCATATCAGTGTGGAACTGTTCAGAAAACCATTGAGAATTATGCTGCTGCTCGCGGGATGTGCACAGATCTACCAGTTGGTGAGAAGACTCCTGGAACAACCGAGTATGGACTCTGGCGAAGACTTAAAAGGCCCATTGTCCAGCCCACTTATTTTCTATGTGACTCTGCTTACCGTTCTCTCTAGCTCCATAAAATTTTTGAATCCCACAGGCAGTCTACGGGAATACATGAGAGTTTTTGATGAGAGTAGCCTAGGCGGCCACGCAGAATTTATCTATGCGCTACTGCTATCCGTTTCCCATT
This sequence comes from Rickettsiales bacterium, assembly GCA_031283795.1. Classification (GTDB taxonomy): domain Bacteria; phylum Pseudomonadota; class Alphaproteobacteria; order Rickettsiales; family UBA1997; genus CALXRO01. The sequence continues at coordinate 6,917 of JAITBB010000035.1, read as the reverse complement.
CGCTATTGAATGCCTTTCTATCATTTCTAATTTTGTGCCTAGTCAAAAAGTATAAAAACTATTTTATAAACAATTTGACTATTATTAACAATATGTTACTGTCCATAACAGGAATATTAATCCTATTAGCGTGAAAATATGGAGAAGAACACCCCTCTAGGATTTCGGCCTGAGAAATCAGAAAATAATAGTCAGCTGGGAACCGCTCCCAGTCCCACCGGCGAAAATGAAGAGCCAAGAATAACCTTCCTGGGAGCAGCGAAGACAGTTACCGGTTCCAAGTACCTGGTGGAATACAGAAACAGGAAAATTCTCGTTGACTGTGGACTTTTCCAGGGGCTAAGGGAGGACAGAGAAAAGAATCGCAAAGCTCTACCATTCGAGGCCAGGGATGTGGATGCGGTTCTGCTAACTCACGCCCATTTAGACCATAGCGGCTATATACCGCTGCTGGTGAAAAATGGTTTCTCTGGTCATATATATTGCACGAAGGCAACCTATGAGCTCAGCAAGATAATCCTACCAGACTCGGGCTATCTACAGGAGGAGGACGCTAAATTCCTCACAAAGAAAAATGTTACCGAGGCAGATGGCTGTGAGCCACTCTACACAGAGGAGGATGCTGAAAAATGTCTGGAAAACTTCAAGGTGGTTAGATTTAATGATAGAGTTAGCCTGGGTGAAGGTATATCATTTAAAATAGAACCTGCCGGCCATATACTGGGTGCCGGCATAGTGAGTGTGACCCTTGGCGACAGAGTGGTGGTGTTTTCAGGAGATCTCGGTAGAACAAATGATGATGTGCTGCACGATCCATCAAAAATCAGCGAAGCAAACTTTATACTATGTGAATCAACCTATGGGGGTAAGAAACACAAAAATTTCGATCAGAAGGAGGCTCTGACCGGAATAATAAACAGAACCGTCGGCAGAGGTGGCAATATAATAATTCCAGCCTTCGCTGTGGGCAGAACACAGCTGCTACTCTACTACATATACCAGCTCAAGAAACAGCGGAAAATATCAAATATACCAATATTTGTTGATAGTCCAATGTCGATAAAGGTCACTAACCTGCTGGATGACTTCGCCAATGAGCACAAACTCACCGAGAAAGAATGTCTGGAAATATTTAACGACACAAAGTTCACCACAACGGTTGAACAGTCTAAAAGAATATTTGAGTATAGGGTTCCATCGGTCATAATATCTGCTAGCGGGATGGCAACCGGAGGAAGAATTCTGCATCATCTGGCACACTATGCTCCCGATAACAGGAACACGATAGTTCTGGTTGGATTCCAGGCTAACGGCACAAGAGGTCGGTATCTCCAGGACGGGAAAAAGGAACTCAGAATACATGGACAGAATGTTCGCGTAGCTGCAGAAGTTGTGACACTAGACAACATGTCGGCCCATGCCGACAGCGATGAGCTGATGTCCTGGCTAGGTGGTTTTACAGCCACACCGGACAGACTATTTGTGGTCCATGGCGAGGAAGAATCTAGCATAGCCCTTGCGAATCGTGTAGAGAGCCAGCTTGGATGGAATGCAACCGTTCCCTACTATGGTGAACTGGTCAGGTTGTGAATGGGGACAAAGGATACTACTGAGCAAAATTAGTTTATTAATTTATTAGATTAGAAAAAGCACGGAGGTGATATGACCATTGAAGAAAATGAGGTTGAAAGTAGCGTGGCGGTTAGGGTTATCAATATAAACACTGGCTCAAGAAATTTTGCGTTTCTCAGCAAAAATTCCTCTATTGTTATAAAGGAGGGGTTTGAGGTTATGTCCAGAATTGAACTGGTCCATGGAGACAAGAGTATCTATGGTACTCTTTACTTCTCCGATGATCTTGTGGACAGCAATACCATCGGCATAACCAAAGCAGCAGCGAAGAAACTTGCTGTTAGAAATGGTGATAGAATCACGGTGAAGCATATGGAGGCCCTAAAATCATTTGCGGTTGTCCGCGATAAGCTGAGAGGGAAACCCTTTACGAGAGAGGGAATTTCTGAGGTTATTAGCGATGTGGTCACCGGAAAATACACGGACATGCATATGGCCTGTCTCTGTTCGGCTACAGAGGGAGAAAATCTCTCGGAGGATGAGATCGAATACTTCGCCAGGGCCATGGTGGAAACCGGGAAGACCATTAAATGGGACTATGACATAGTTGTCGATAAACACTGCATAGGTGGTATCCCGGGTAACAGAACAACACCTCCGGTTATAGCCATTGTGGCCGAATATGGTCTCCATATTCCAAAAACCTCATCCAGAGCCATCACATCCCCCGCAGGAACGGCCGATGTCATGGAGGTTTTTACAAATATAATGGTTCCCGTAGATAACATAAAGAAAATAGTGGCTGAAACGAATGGTTGCCTTGTCTGGGGTGGAGCCGTGGATCTCAACCCCTCCGACGACATAATAATTAATGTCAAAAAACAACTTGGTTTTGACAGCAGGGGTCAGATGTTGGCCTCAATAATATCCAAAAAGGTGGCCGCTGGTTCCACCCACATACTGATTGACATTCCCTACGGCCAGTCGGCCAAGACGAAGACCCTACAGAGCGCCAAATCTCTGAAGAGAGATTTTGAAACGCTGGGAAATAGACTGGGAGTCAGCGTCTTTGTAAATATAAGTGAGGGAAGTCAGCCCGTTGGAAATGGAATAGGCCCAGCTCTAGAGGCCAGAGATATAGTGGCCGTGCTCAAAAACGAACAGGATGCCCCACAGGATCTCAAAGATAAGGTACTCTACCTAGCCGGACTCATAATAGAATTTGACTCCAGAGTTGAGAAGGGAAAAGGGCGAGCCCTAGCCGAAGAAATTCTCAACAGTGGCAGGGCCTGGGAGAGATTTAAAAAAATATGCGAGGCCCAGGGAAACGGTAAAATGAAAGAAATTCCCGTGGCCAAGCTGACCTATGATGTACCATCGGGAAAAAGCGGCGTGGTTGACTCCTTTGATAATAGGAAACTATCACAGGTAGCCAGGTTTGCCGGTTGTCCATCCCAATGGGCTGCTGGAGTCTATCTAAGAAAGCATATCGGGGATAAAGTGAAGAGTGGGGAAACACTGTATACAATACACAGTAATTCCGAGGGTGAGCTGGAAATGGCAAAAAAAATGGCAGAGGACAGTGAGATTATACCAATAAAGGAAACCTTCACCAGTCTATAATTCTCCGATCTTTCCCGCTCAGCGAGTCTATTGAGTTCACCTCTGGCGTAGTTTCGGAGGAACAGAGCAGCAGGACCCGGAAGAGAATAGAGAAAGATGAGTGGGGGGCTTCAGAAACGAAGAAGTATCTGTAGAGAACTAGTAGATAGACCACACCAGAGATTTCCCCGGCCCCACTGGGAATCCCAAGAAAAAATGACATATCCCAAAAATGTCGGCTCAGGCACAGTTAGCTGTGGAATCCCTCCACTAACCTCCTTTTGGATAACCAATGCATCTCCAATTTTCTCCCAGTGATGGAGCGGGGACCGGAATACCAGACATCATATCCATATGGGTAGCCAACTATGGAGCCACAGGACATAAACACCATAACCATTGGATGGTTGGCATATATAAAAATAATGGAATCGGTCCTGCAGGGTTTACCTCAAATAAATCTCGTAACTCCATCCCAGAGTTGCCAAAAATAAAATGTGGTGATAATCTGGAGAGAAAAGATATATTTACCATTTGGTTGACCTTCATAGAATCAAAGACTGTTATCAACAGAACAACAGAGGTAGGAGTGACTATGGTAGAATTAGAACGTTTCAGCGTGGATAAGGCGTACAGATTCCTCCATGTGGCTCGCCCTGGAGCCTCCAATGACCAGCGAGCTGCGGAGACAGTGGCTGAGGAGAGAAACATAGAAAAAGATATGAAGAAGGGTGAGCTAAATGTTACACTGCTAATGCCAAATAATGGCCTGGCGGTGAATGGTATGACCGGACGCTTGGGACTCTCCGAAAAGAGAATTACTGCCCTAGGATAGAGAATGGGTATGGTAAAACTAGAGGAACTCACTGTAGATGGTAGGTTAGGAGCCTATAATGGGGCTACTCCCGGGGAACGGGACAGCGGGTTTCCGGAACGGACCGAAGCAGGGGCAATATTAGATGTGGAGAGAGGGTCTCTAATGGATATAGAGAAAGTGTATAGCACGATCAGTGATGGCTCGCCACTTGAAAATTATCCCATTGGGATTTGCCCTTGGTGGAGGTCACACCTAGAACAGACTTGGTATAAATTTTTATCTTCTACAGGAGAGGTAGATGGTTCTGGAATAATTCATATTGGACAAAACGCATGAGAGCGATAGTGACAACATCGGCGAATCCGTTCCACTTTGGACATATGTGTCTCTACCGGGAGGCAGTGAGAGTTTTTGGAAAGGAGAATGTTCGGGTAGCTATAGGTAAAAATAGGAGTAAGGACATAGATTTTGCTAGAATCATATATCATCTGGTACCCTATGGGATCGAATATGATATTGCAGATGGCATCACCCTGTCCGATTACTGTAGAATCAATGATATAATCTACATAGTCAGAGGAATTAGAAATGCTGTGGATGCCGAATATGAACTGAAGCTAGACTTTATAAATAAGGAAATATATCCAAAAATTCAGACTATGTTCTTTCCAACGAAGGACATATTCAGCAACATATCTAGCAGTTCCATCTCTGAGCTGCTTAACTACAATAAATTTGAGATTGTAAAAAAATACATGGATGAGGATTCGATGTATAGATTTCACAATAGAGCACCAGAGTTTGTTGTGTTCTTCGGACGCTCCTGTATAGGCAAGACCCATTATCTGAAAAGTATTTTCGGACAGACAGGCGCCGACCTCGTTGAGGTGGACAGAATCCTGTGGGAAGTTTTCGAAAAGTGTTTTGGCCGGGATGAGAGGCTAAAAATCTCAGCGGAGAGTAAAAAAATACTATATAGTGGTGGTAAATTGGATGATCTGGTGACAAGGTACTCCACCGGTGAATTCTGGCGACTATTCTTTGAGTATATCCCCAGGCATTTTGCAAAGAGTAAATTTTTTATAGAAACCCTGAAAATGGAGAGAGATGTTTTCCTGTTGGATTTCCCTGCTCTAGGAGTCTATTGGCATACTATAGAGGCAAGTCTCAGGGGAAAATTATACCTCATAAAATTGGAAAATAGCGAGGAAAATCGTTCACAACTCATAGAAAAACGAAATATTCGAAATGTAGTAAAATATTTGGATTCCAGTTACCTGGAACCAACCTATACTGATCTGGTAAAGAGAATAGATGAATAGTTACAGATACGGCCGATTTGCTGAGTTTTACATGTCTCTAGTGTTGCGCATCAGAGGCTATAGCATTCTCTCTAGGAGATACAAGAATCAGCTGGGAGAAATAGACATAATAGCCAAGAGGGGTAACAATTTGGTTGCCTTTGAGGTTAAGGCAAGGAGGAGTGGCGAACTCACGACTGAACTGGTGAGCAAACGACAGCAGAATCGCATAAGAAACGCCATGAATGTCTTTCTAGCACGCAACACAGCCTATATTGATTATAATATTTTATTTGGCACAATATCCTTCAGGAATATCTTCAAATTTAAGATTTTCGACAGGATTGACTAGGTGGGCTCCAAAAACATTATAATAGTGGCCGGGGGAACCGTCGGGCACGTTTTTCCAGCAATTTCCGTTGGTATGCTTCTAAGAGAGAGGGGTTATGGTGTGCTGTTTGTTGGGAATGAGAAGATGAAGGAGTACGCGCTGCGCTTTGATCTACCCTATAGAGTTGTTGACAACGGCAGAGAACTGAGAAAGATCAAATCCCTATTAGGCCTTCTAAGGGGAATTTGGCAGAGTTTTAGAATTATCAGGGAGTTCAAGCCGGATGCCCTGATAGGCTTCGGCAGCTACGTCACAGCACCAACCCTAATGGCCGCAAAGCTGATGGGTAAAGAATTTTATCTTCATGAGCAAAATCTGTACGTCGGAGAAACCAATAGATTTTTTCTGAAGTATGCAAAACGCCTCTTCACCTCCCTGCAGGAAGTCTATGGTGTCGGAATAGATCAGAGTAGTAAAACTTATTTTACCGGTAATCCGGTCAGAAGAGAAATAAAGGAGCTCTGTGATATATCAGCCTACAGATATCCAGAACCAAATGAAAAATTCAATATTCTAATCACCGGAGGTAGTGGTGGTTCGAGCTTTTTAGCCACAGAGCTCCTGAAAGCATTCTGTCTCCTAAAAAAGCATACAAAGTTGGGAATAGCGGTCTTCCATCAGGTCAAAGAGGAGGAAGAGCTGAAAATTGTGGAAAGGTTCTACGAAAAGGAGGGAATATCGGCGGAAGTGAAGCTCTTCTTCCAGGATATGCCGGATAGAATGCTGAGGAGCCACCTGGTCATCTGCAGATCTGGAATGGGAACAGCCACTGAGCTGACTGTGGTCGGCAGACCAACCGTTTTTGTCCCCTCTCCCAATGTAAAAAATAACCATCAACTGCGCAACGCCAAATTTTTTGAACGCAGCGGCGCCTGCATAGTTATGGAGGAAACCAGTTTTAGACCAAGAATTTTCGCCTCCCATCTGGAATCTCTCATAAACAACAGAGAGAAACTACTGGAACTTGCCCTCAATATGAAAAAATTAGCCATAGTGGACGCTGAAGAGAGAATTGTCAACTGCATAGACAGTGACATTGGCTAGGCTAGACGGGAAACCACTATGTCCATTGATAAACTTAAATTTACTTCTATTTTAGAAACAATTAAGTCAAAGGGTATTCTCGGTGCCAGATGCAGAAAAGGATAAAACCAGATTGTTTGCAGATCTAATCGCGGTTACCAAGAATAAAAAAGAATCTGCTCTAGTGAAGTTCGGACGTACGGGTATGAGG
>JAITBB010000009.1 GCA_031283795.1 Rickettsiales bacterium | reverse complement strand
CACAAGAATGCGGTGTGTCTGGACCAATTTTCCAATGAGGCAAATTCCCAGGTCCATTTTGAAACCACAGGACCTGAGATCTACGATGCACTGGAGGGCCGTGTGGACTACTTTGTGAGTGGCGCCGGCACTGGTGGAACGATAACTGGTGTCATGCGCTATCTGAAGTCAAAGAACAGTAACATAGAGGGAATTCTTGCCGATCCGATGGGCTCCACAATGGGGGGAGGTAGTGAAAATCCATATCGAATCGAGGGAATAGGCAATAGCTTTGTGCCAAAGATAATGGATATAGCGCTGGTCAATAGAATATTTAAGGTCAACGATGTCGAGGCTTTTCACGAATCAAGACAACTGGCTCTAAGGGAGGGAATATTGGCTGGTTCATCATCTGGTGCGGTTCTGGCAGCAACTAGAAAGCTAGCCAGTGAAATAGATGGTGGCAACATCGTTCTAGTTTTGGCAGATAGGGGAGAAAGATATTTGACAAAAAATCTATATGGCTGATCCATTTCTTCCAGAAATTTCCAGTGTTTTTCAACTCCACGGGGGACTGTGATGGTGTGTCGGGCTCTATCCGGGTTGCCGATGATTAGGTGGGAGAATCTAACATAATTCTTTTTGATAAAGAATTGTTTGACATAATTTTACTATTGTGGTATAGTACCTGTTATCTATCATAGAGTACTTATATGTCTAATAATAAATTAGTTTTACTTACCATGTCGGCTGGATTGGTCATGATTTCTGTGTCAATTCCCCATGCTGCTATTTCCTCCTCTGATTACTACCAAACCCATGTCCAGCCCTATCAAGCGCTGGATTGGCTAGCGAGTTTTTACGAAGCTGAGTGCGGGGATCGTGAGGATCGTCTCACCGTACCCACCAGTTTTGAAGATAGTGAACCAGAAAATTCTCCAAGAAGAGCAAGAGCCAAAGAAATATTCGGTGAGAGAAAACAGCAAGATGGAATTGTCGCTAAACTTAAAATGTTTTGGAATAGTCGATCTGGGGATAGTCGCTGTCTAGTGGATCAATATACCATTTATGGTACGCCAATATACATCACAGGCTGTGTAGCGATTGATGGAACTGTCTGTGAGGAGATAAAAATTGGTGGAACAATGCGTTCAAGCAGATGCGAGCTCCCTGGTCTGGGTTACTATGAGGGTCCATTCAATAAGAAGTCCGGTAAGCCGGAGGGTAAGAAGGGAATATTAAAATTCTTAAATGGAGATACCTACGATGGTGGCTTCAAGGATGGTCGGATAAATGGGAATGGCAAGTACACTCAAAAGACTTTGGAGAAGAGTGACGGCACTACTTCCGATGTTTCCTATGAGGGAAAGTGGGTCAGAGGGGTGAAGAATGGAAAAGGTCTACTGAAGCGATCTGAAAATAACGGTACCACTGTGGTGAGTGAAGATATTGAAGGGACTGCAGAGAATGGGTTGTTTGTTGGAGCTGCGAGAGTGTCTCGAAGGGTAAATACCAGTCCCGAAGAGCAAATTTCCTGCGAAACAAATTTCGTTTCTGGTCTTATGCATGGGGAAGAAAGATGTGACTACAAGAATGTTGTTTCTCTGGAGAAACTTCTTCCCAATAGATCACACGGTGAGGGAAAAAATTATAGGGTAACAAGAGCGCGTATAGATGGTGTTTTGGATAAAACAGCCTTTATCCTGGGTGAACCTACCTCTTCCGTTGACCAGCCTAAGTCTATGTGGGGAAAAATTATGGTCTTTTTCCAAGACAAATTTGCCTCTTCCGGTGACCAGCTTAGGCCTATGTGGAAAATTATATTGGATGGAGATGGAGAACCAGTGGAAATAGCTGGAAGAACCATCCTCTCAAGGAGTCTCTACGATTTGGATCCTCTTCAGGGGGAAGGGGCTAGGGAGTCCTATGGGACTCTGGCTAGCGAAGAGCGCTACAGAGATAGGAATCCTTACATGTACAAAGAAAAACTCTCAAGAAAGTCTGAGGGGCACATAGCGGAGATGGTTAAAAATGGACTAGAGAGAATCGAGCTGTGTAATTACAAAGGAGATGGCTCCAGTTTTACCTACTTTCCTGCCATACGTATCAGTGAGAGATATGCCAGGGGATATGCAGAAGGTGGCGAATCTGTTGAGTTAGAGCCTCTGACAGTGGACTATGGAACGATAAATAGATTCCTTGTCAATAACCCCCCATCTGTCGAAGATAATGCTAACCTTGCCGAATACTATGCCAGCTTCAGAACACTAATGGGTACACTAAGGGTCGCTGGAGGATCTAAAATCGAATCCAAGGGCCTTAGGAAATATTCCAATGCTCTGATCAGAGACGGACTGATAGCCAGTCCAGTGTGGGGGTTTCATGCTGAGGCACCAAATCCGCTGGTGAATCTGGTGACTCTGGCAAATCTGGAGGATCCGAAATCCCGGAAGAGGGCTAGATATCAGGGACTAATGGAGAATGAACCTCTGAAAGAATCCTATGGAAGTGTAGCTTCTCTGCTGTGGTCTCTCGGGATTTATGATCCTACGGTCAGTACTATGGAGGAGAGTTACATTGTAACATCTCTGACACCGTCCAGAGAAACATCTGCCATTGTGAATCTGATTATAAACATAAAGGGTTTGAAGGATGTCCTGAGGAAGAAAGACGGGCTAAGATACAATAAGCTAGAATGTCTGAAAATAGACGAGGAGGGGACTATGACTATGGACAACATGATTATTGATCAACCTCTGTTCTACGCCTACGATCCTATGCAAATCATAGGCTATGGAGATCTTGGTAGGATTGGTGCTAACATTAAACATAATTATATTGAACATAATTATGCTTTCATCAACGAAGAAAAACACATGAACCATGGCAACTGGCTCAGCAATGCTGCCTTCAATGTCCTTGCTGTAGAAAGACCCGAATTGATCGAGGGTCTATTTGTGGACGACCCTGAGAAGGTCACATCCTCTAGAGAAGAGCTGGAGAGGGGAGTTGTGGTGACGATGGAGAAGATGATAGAGAAAACTCCCGGCTGTTCCATCAGTGCGAAGGCCACAGCTGCAGAGGAAAAGAAGTTTAAGAATGGAGAGATAAAGAATGTTGTCAGAAGTCTGATGTTTCTCCAGAATTCAGGCGTCATAAAACGTCTAGAGGAAGAAGCCTCAGAGAAAGAGAGGAAGGAAAAAAATGATCTCCGGCGGCGGTGGTTGGAAGAAGATGAGGAAGAAGATGAGGAAGAAGACAATCTCTAGAGAGATGGGGAGGGGAAAATTGATGATTCTCTCTCCCATTCCTATGACCATCTCCTTTTCTTCGAGTGATTTTGGGAGATGCTAACTATGGGGTCCCGCCATCGTCTAAAGTTGGCGGGACGCTTTGTTCTTGGTTGTGGTAGAAATTTCACGGATACCCAGAACCACCCTCTCCGGGGACATGAGGAATGGGGAGGTAGTTCTGGGTCTGTAGTTGCCTAGACATATCTGAGAATAATTCCGGAGAAATAAAATATATAACTCTTTCCACTCCAAATTCTCGAGACCCGTTTCCAAATCTTCCGGAAAAAACAGCTAACTCCTCTGGTTTGCGCTGGATATGGCTCCAGGCTGGCAGTTTTTCTCAGTGAAAGATCCAAATCCTCTGGAGAGGAGACATTGAAACTCTGATGAGGGAGGATGCTATCTGTAGAGATGGGACTAGAGGAAACATTGGCCCTGTGCCGGGAGGAAGGTGGGTCTGGAAATATCTATAGCGATAGACTATGGGGGTAGCTATGGAGAAGTATGGAATATGTGAATATTCCTCCATGTTTTTCCTTCTCCGGAACCTGGATATGGCGATAGAGAAGAGAAAAATAAGGGAATCTAGAGAAGAATTAGCTAAATATCTAGGGAGACAAATTTATCCGGATCTGTCCCAGATGCACTGGTACAGATGTACTGGTATCTTCGATATTGATTTTATCGAAAAGTCTATCAGGATTTCTCCCAGAGAGATAACGGCTGGTTTCGAGTGGTAGATGTAATTATTTTCCCAGGCCAGGGATGCCAGATTGTTGGCATGGGGCGGGAGTTCTATGATAATTTCAGAGTCGCCAGGGATGTCCTGGATGAGGTTGATGGTGTTCTGGAAAAAAAATTAACAAAGATAATCTTCGACGGCCCTCCGGAAGAATTGACC